>JACDEG010000017.1 GCA_013816505.1 Pyrinomonadaceae bacterium
GCTTTATTGTACGTACATCGTGGGTGTATGGCGCTGGCAAAGAGAGCTTTCTCAGCATCGTGCATCGCCACTTGCTGGCAGGTAAGCAGGTGCGTGCCATCACGGATGTTTGGGCGAACACAACCAACGTCGCTGATTTAGTGGTGCGGACCGAAGAGATTCTCAGGCGGCGTCACTATGCGACGTATCATGTCGTCAACGGTGGGGTGTGTTCGTATGCTGAGTTTGCACGAGAAGCCGCGCGCCTTGTCGGAGTGGCAGATACTGAAGCGAACAAGTTGATTGAAGTGGTTGATGAGGCGAACATGCAACGCTTGGCCCGCCGTCCGCGCTATACACCGCTGCGCTGCTTGGCATCTGAAGCACTCGGATTAGTGCCACTTCGTCAGTGGCCGGTAGCGCTCGCAGAGTATGTCGCCGGGTGATGCTTCGCCTGTAGTTGCCTGGTGATGCGGGTGCGTCGTCAACTTAAACGGGATTTACTCACAGGTGACAAATCATGACGGGTGACGTGAAGGAAATTCAGGAGACTTAGAGTCTGAAGCCTCGCAGCCAGCGGTTGCTTTGACTCCAGACTTTCGACCCCAGACTCCTGACTTCCCTTCGTCATCTGTCACCCGTCATTTTTGAGTAACTTAGAAGTAAAACTTCAAAGCAAATTCCAAGTTCCTAGGCGAACTCACGGTGTTAGTGATTGTTCCGAATGTATTCGGCGCGCTGATGCTGGTGGCCGGCGGACTGAAACTGGGGTGATTGGTAAAGTTGAAGAACTCCGTTCTGAAGTCCAGATACTTCTGTTCGGTCAGAAAGAATTTCTTCCCAATCGAAAAGTCCCAGTTGGCGTAGCTCGGTGCCCGGACGACGCCGACGCCGGAGTTGCCGAACGAGCCTGACGGAGGAAGCACGAAATCGCTGATGTCGAGCCACCGTTCAATCGTCTGATTGTCGGGCACTCCGTCGCCGATCCGGTTGGGACGTGCCGTACCGCGGGGGTTCTGCAGGGAGACATCGGTCGCCGTGACGGTGATCGGGAAGCCGGTGTGCGCGCTAATGATACTGCTGATTTTCCATCCACCCAGAAAGGCATTCACCGCCGGATGCCAATCACCGCCCCACGCCCGCTCCCGACCGAAAGGCAGTTCGTAGGTGCCTGACCAGGAAAAGTTATGCGTAGCGTCGAAGAACGCCGGGCCGTAGTTATTGACCTGACGGTTGTAGTGATTGTACGAGTAAGCGCCCTGGGCGGCGACGCCTGGACTGCCGTAATAACCGAGGTTGTCGGTCATCGTTTTGCTCCACGTGTAGGATATTAAAAACTCCAACCCGCGGGAAAAACGTTGGCGACTGCTGGCCTGTAAAGCGTGATAGTTACTTCTCGCCCACGAATCCGTGCCGCTGACTTGCGTCACCAGCGGGAACACACTAAAGAACGGACGCCGCTGCTGTAGCGGGAGCCATGTCGAAGGCGGCCCCGTTCCGGGTAGCGGCTGATTCCAATCCGTCGGCGCGACGAGGTGCGTCGCCTTGTGTCCGACGTAAGCGGTCGTCAGTGAAATGGAGTTGGTCAATTGATACTCAAGCGTCCCGTTCCACTGCTGTGTGAACTGAGGTCTGATGTCGGGATTCCAAATGCGAATCTGACCGAAGGGCTGGTTACGCACGATAACATCGGTGAACCCGGTCGAGATCGTCCCCGGCCCGGTGGTCGCATCAAATGGTCTGTCAGCTTCCGAGAAGAACGGCGGGTTCAATGGCAGCCGCAAGTTCGAGCCGGTTCCTTCCATGTACTGCGTGATGCCGTAGCCGGCGCGAACGACTAACTTGCTATCAAATCTCCCCGGCGTCCACGCAAAACCGATGCGCGGCTCGAAGCCTTTATAGAACGGCTCATAGAGCGCGCGGCTGTTGCCATCGCGCCCGGCGAAAAGTTGTCTGCCGGTGGCGATGTCGAAATTGGACTGGCGGTCTTTAACTTCATACACGGGAGAGGTGTACTCCCAACGCATCCCTAGGTTCAAGGTCAAATTGTTTCTCGCCTTGAAATCATCCTGGAAGAAAATACCGATGCGATTCTGACGATGCCCCCAGGTTCCCGTCCGGCTGCCGATGCCTTTCCTTGAGAGCTGATCCAGCAGAAAATCGGCGAAGGGGACGCCGGTAAATCGCCCGTCATATTCGAATAGTCCCAGTAGCCCGTTGTTGCCGGGATAGAAACGGTTCTGCTGATAGCGCAGCCACTGCCCGCCCATCCGCATGAAGTGGCGTCCGCGCGAAACCGAAAGGTTGTCACCGTAGTGGAAGGTGTTGGTGACGTTGTCCTCATTAATTCCAATGGATCCGATGGTGGTGATGCCGTTACCGACGTTAATCGAACTGATGCCGGGGATGGCCTGCCCTCCGGGAATGCCGAGTTCAGCGTTGGCATCTCCGATTCCCGCAAAGTCAAAGAAATCACTGATGAAAACCGCACGGTTGAAGCCGACGCGAGCTTCGTTGACGACTGCCGGACTGAAGACATGGTTCCAGTTGAGCGCGATGTTCTGAGGCCGGCTGAAGCTGGTGCCGGTGATGTTTGTCGGTAGCGCGCCCTGTGGACTGTTGGTGTCATAGTTCCCGAAAGAGTAGCGCCCCGAAACGTTATCCTTGTCGGAAATCTTGCCATCAATCTTGATGTCGAACTGATATGCGTCGAGTGTGTTCTGGAACGTCGTCGCGTAGTTCCCGGTGATGTTAGATGTGCCGAGGCGGGTCGGCAGCGGGTACAAACTGGTGTCGGCGAAGAGCGCCCGCGCCACAGGATTGATGATCCGATTCTGCGGAATGATGTTGCCCGGAAAGCAGGCCGTCCGGTCGGTCGCGTTGCAGTTGCCGGTCCTCTGCGGGTCTCGGATCGGCGTCGTCAGGCTCGAAAGATTTCCGCTTCGCCATTCGACCGGCGCGACCGTCACCGACGTACCGCCGCCGGTGCGCTGCTTCGAGCCTTGATACGCGCCGAAGAAGAAAAGCTTGTTACGAAGAATAGGGCCGCCGATTGTCCCGCCGTATATGTTCTGGCGCAATTTCTGTTTCAACGCGCCCGAACGTTTATTGGCCCAAGTGTTGGCGTCGAGCGCGTCGTTGCGGAAGAACTCGAACAGGTTGCCGTGAAACTCGTTCGTCCCCGACTTCATCGTGGCGTTGACGACGGCGCCGGTGACATTACCGAACTCGGATGACGAATTGCTTGTCTCCACTCTGAATTCAGCAATCGCATCAACGTTGGGCTTGTAGCCGATGCGGTTGTCGATGGTTTCATCAACCGAGATACCGTCGAGCAGGAAGCTGTTACCTTGTTCCCGGTTGCCGTTGACGAAAGGTCGACCTTGAGTTCCAAGACCGGGATTGGTGAACCCGCCCGGGTTTGGTGTTATCGCTCCCGGCACAAGCAGCGTCAATTGCTGAAAGTTGCGACCGTTGAGCGGCAGATTAACGGTCGTGTTGCCCGTGATGACTTGTCCTACGGTGGTTGATTCCGTCTGCAAAATCGGCGCGACGTCTTCCACGGTGACCTGCTGAGTGACCTCGCCAACTTCCATACTCAAGTCAACGCGTGCCGCCTGATTGACTTCAAGCTGAATTGGGTTCGAGATCAGCCGCTTGAATCCACTCGCCTCCACCGTCACTACGTAACTTCCAATGGGCAGGAATGGAATTGTATAAAGCCCTTCTTCACTGGTCTCGGCAGTATGTTCAAGTTTCGTACCTTGATTGGTGGCGACCACTTTGACGTTAGGCATGGCAGCACCATTCGGATCAGAAACAGTGCCCGACAAGGTGGCAGTGTAAGTCTGAGCTGAAGTTGTTGAGGTAGTAAAACCGACGTGTAACACCATGACCAGCAGGAAAACCGTTAGAAACTTTCCTGGACCTCTCATTATTGCGTTCTCCTTCTTTTTGAGTCGTGTCTGTGCAGCAAAGACGGATATGAAACTCGAGCGCGCAAGGACGAGTGTCTATGCTGCTTTGAAAATCTCCCGGAGCCGGCGGGCGACAATCCGGTCTTCGCCCGGTTGTAACATCCACACACCGATGGTCATTTCCTCTGGCGTCGAGGGCGAAGAGGGCGTGATCTCGATAGATGGGTTGCCCTCGCGGAGTTGTTTGCGTACATCTTCGACTGACAAGTTGAGTGCTGATTTGTCCCAGGTGAGTTTCAGATGTGGGACATGATTTGCAATCGGCGGGATGTGCGTTGAGGGTGTAATTCCTTTCACAGTCGCCACGCTGTCGGCGAGAAATTTAATCCGACTCTCCCACTCTCTCCATTCGGCCGCGGAGTCGCGTTGCAAATATGTCTCCACTGCGACCAGCATGCCGATCATCTCCTCTTTATTGACCTTCATGCCGCGACCGATTGAATCGCTATTCGGCGAACAGTTCAGGCACGCCGCTTCGATCAGTTCCTTCCGCCCAAGCAGGAGCCCCGCGCTCTGCGGGCCCCGTAGCCCTTTGCCGCCGGAGAAGGTGACAAGATCGAAGCCCATCTTGGTGTACTTTGAAAGATGCTCCGTCGGCGGCACGTCGGCGGCGGCGTCGTTGAAAGTTGGGATACCGTGTTTCTTCCCCAGCGCGACGAATTGTTCGGCGTTAATTTTCCCGTCGAGGTCTTTGTTGTTGAAGAAGAGCATCATGGCCGTGTTTTTGTTCACCGCCTTTTCCAGCTCGTCGGCGGTTTCCACTTCGACAAACCTGATGCCGCAGTTGCGCACCGCATGATCGTATCCGTAGCGATGCGACTTCTGCATGATGACTTCGTTCTTCATGCCGGCGATGTCTGGCAGTCGCTTGATAAATTCAAGATTCTTACCTGTGATGCAGGCGGCAGTCCCAACCGTCAGTGCGGCGGCGGCTCCCGAAGTGACCATCGCCGCGTCGCACCCGATGAGCGAGGCGAGGCGCGCGCCGACAGCCGCTTGCAGGTCATTGAGAGGGACAAACTGTTTCGAGGCATATTCCATCGCCGCCACAACCTCCGGTTTCATCAGTGAGGCGGTCAGGAAAGTATACGTGCCGGCGGCGTTGATGAATGGGCGGACGTTCAGTTCTTTGAAGAAGTCGCGCTTCTTCGCGGAAGCCTCAACATCGCGCGGAGAAAAAATCCCTCCGACGACGGGCAGGCTCGACGCTGCCTGAATGAACCTTCGACGATTTATCATATTGAGTTTACTCTAAAGCAGATCGCAGGATGCGAGATTGTTCATCGCAGAGGCCACGCAGAGAGACCTGAGTCTTTCTTCCACTACCCCGGCGTTTCTGTGATCCCTTGTTAGACTTTTGACTGATGCACTTGCAAGTGCGGAGACGAGTTCGATACGCCGCGCACATCTAAAAAATTGTTTTGCCGTGCAGAATTTTAGTGGCGTTTGGCCGTCACTTTTTGATTGCGCAGACTCTATTCCTGAGCCTTCGGCCTGTCAAGCTAATTCTCGACGCCGTGTCGCAATCGATATGGAGTTATCAATGAAAATCTCAGCGCGTTGTGATGATAATTAAAATGAGTCTGTTCCTGCGAAGGTAACATCTCGTATAATTCGCTCACGATGATTCGGTTTCTATCCGCCGTCATTCTTTTTCTAATCATGGGTTGGTATTGCTGCTACGCGCAGGAGCGTAGAGTGATCGTCCCAGCGAATGCTGCCAAGCCGGTCGGGCCTTATAGTCCTGGAATTTTTGCCGGCAACTATCTGTACGTCTCTGGTCAGGGAGTCCGTGACGCGAATGGCACAATGCCGAACGGTATCGAGGCGCAGACGCGGCAGTGTCTCGATAATGTCAAAGCGATTGTCGAGGCCGCCGGGCTGACAATGGCGCACGTCGTCCACACGCAGCTTTACCTTGAGAAGATGAGCGACTTCGAGGCGGTGGACAGGGTGTATGCGACCTACTTCCCACAATCTCCACCGGCGAGAATCGTCGTCGGCGTCGCGAAGATGCCCACAGACACCACGGTTGAGTTGACGGCGGTTGCGGTGCGTGACCAGCAATCGAAAAAAATTCTTTCATTGATAAACCTGAAGCCGGTGGGTCATGCCAGTTCTGCCCTCGTTGTTGGGGATCGAGTTTATCTGTCCGGCGTCTATGGTGAAACGCTGGGTGCGGCCAACCGAAATTTGCAGAGGGCGCTCAATGAAGCGAAGCTCGGCGTCCCTCAGATAGTCTTCCGCAATGAATATTCCACGAAGACACCCTCAATGATTCCGGTCAATGAGCTTCCCGAAAACACGCGAGCAGCCGTCTCCGTCGTCGCCAGTCGCGGGGCTACCGGGAAGAGTGGCGTCAGGAAATTATCTAACGTCTGTGCGGCGGCAGACGCCCGCACAATCTTTTGCTCTGTGCAGACGGGCACGACCTCCGGCGAGAGTAGTGTGACAGGACAGTTGCGGGCGGTAATGAACCGCTTGCAGGCCGGCCTTGAAAAGCACGGCGCGCGTCTATCGCACGTCACGGCGAGCAACGTGTACCTCGATGAAATCAAAGAGTTCAAATTGATGAATGAAACTTACGCTTCATTCTTCTCGAACTCTCCGCCGACACGCACCACCGTGCAGCCTTTCACGCCCGTCGCAGATCGCAGCCGGCTTGCTCCGGCGCTGATACGTATCTCCGTCGTGGCAGTGAAATAGTCTACTTAACTGAATCCGCATCAAAGGACACTTACCGATGAAAAGAAGACGATTTCTGAGAGCGGCAACCGTGAGTGCCGCGACCGTCAGCACCGCGATGGCTTCCACAGTAGCCGCTGCCCCTCAAGGCACGCAAAAAAAGGTTCACTACAAAGGTAAGAAGCCTGAAAAGACCGCGCTCTTCTCAGGTGCGGTCTCCTACGGCAATCTACTTTTTATCTCCGGCAAGGGTGCACACTTCCAAGGTGACATCAAGGCACATACTAAGCACGTTCTCGACGAGATCGAGAAAGAACTTGTCAACGCCGGCTCCTCGATGAACAAAGTCCTCAAGTGTAATGTGTACTTGAATGATCTGAAGGACTACCAAGCGATGAATGAAGTTTTTCTCGGACGCTTCGGAGCGGAACCGCCCGTGCGAACGACGATTGCTGCGGCGGGCGGCATTCCCGGCAACTCGCTTGTCGAGATTGATGTGATCGCTTACATCTGAACGCGAATGCTCAAGTAGGAGGGGCTATGGATCGCCGAACTTTTGTCGGATTGCTTACGACGGTTCCACTCGTCTCGACTGTTGAAGGCGAGACGGTGCCGAAGTATCGCATCGTGAGCGACTATCGCCCGGCTTCTGTCCCCGGCATGCCCGGTCTCCATCCCGGCAAAGTGATTGCTGTCAAATCGGGAAAGTGTCTTGATGCAAGCGGTGATAAGGTAAACGCTGAAATCGTGCGCGAGATGATGGCGCGCGGAATGCGGGAATTGACCGGAGAGGCGAAAGAGATTGATGCGTGGCGGCGCTTCTTCGATCCTTCCGACGTCGTCGGCATCAAAGTCAATTGCGGCGGCCACCCGTGGGTGGTCTCCTCATACGAAATCGTTGCCGGAACCGTCCGCAATCTGATCGCCGTCGGCGTGAAGCCGTCGCAGATTTACGTCTACGAACGCTTCCAGAACCAACTCGATGAGGTGCACTACGCGTCGCATTTGCCGGCAGGTGTACGAATCGTCGCGGCTGAAAGGGCGAATCGAAACATTGATAACACCGGCTACGATCCGGCGACTTATGTTGAAGCCGACCTCTTCGGCGAGGAGGACACGCGCTCCAACATAATGCGGCTGGTTACGGAGCGTCTGACAAAGATCATCAACATCCCGAATATGAAGGATCACGGCGCGACGGGAGTTACAGGCTGCCTGAAGAACATCGCTTACGGAAGTTTCTCCAACGTCGCGCGCACACATCAGCGCGGCAAGTCGCACACTCTTTCTTTTGTCGGCACGCTCGCGGCGGTCGAGCCGCTGCGCTCGCGGACGGTGTTGCAGATCATGGACGGTCTGCGCGGCGTGTGGCATGGCGGGCCGTTCGCGCACACGCGCCGCTACGTTTTCTATCCGAAGCAGATCTTGTTCGGCACTGACCCGGTGGCGATTGATCGCCTGCTGCTCGACATCATTGATGATAAACGCAAAGCCGAGGGCGCGATTTCGGTTTGGGATCGCTCACCTAAATACTTAGATGTTGATAACGGTACTCAGCGAGACCAGAATCCTAACGTCAACATTATCATCCGCGAGCCGGGACATGTGGAGTATGCGTCGAAGTTAGGGCTCGGTGTTCACGACCTCACAAAGATCAGCGTGAGAGAAATCGAAGTATGAATTCCCTGCTGTTTTTGCTCGCGTTGCCGTTGCTCTACTGGCAAGGTGGAGTCGAGAGCGCGCCGGCCTTGAGGGAGGCGGGTGTAGAGAGATTGTGCGTGCCGCCCGACATGGCCGAAAGCTGGCGCAAAGCAGGCTTCTCGGTGGTTCCGATGAGTCAGGTTGAATTTGCTTCGCGTGAAAAACTGCTGACGCCGGGCATCGCCGCACGGGCCGACGTCGCCTCTCCGACGCGCAGTCCGTGGGTTAATGCCAATGGTTGGCGAATCTTGCGCGACAGTTCACGAGATGGAATTGATAAGTATCACTATGATCTGCCGGCGGGGAAAGCCCTGCTGGCAGCCGCCGAAGCGTTCGCTTACGGCGCAGATGTGATTCTGAAGATTGATCCATCCGATCTCGAAGAATTCGGGCGAATGCTTAGCTTCCTGCGACAATTGCCGAAAGATGATTTGCCGACACTTGCCGATCTGGCCGTCGTTGATGACGGTTCAACACTCGCGGGTGAGGTGATGAATCTTCTCGCCCGGCGGAATCTTCTTTTTCGTGTATCACCAACTCCTCTGTCGCAGTTTCGTTTCAACATCAAGCTCGGCACGGAAGAGTACCCGAAAAAAGAGGCGAAGGATCCGAGCCTGTTCGCGCTGAAGATTCGCCGCCTGCTTACCGACGAGCAGAGGCGCTTGCGCATCTATGGCAGTGAGGTCGTGATCTGCCGGCTCACGGGAGATGATTCACGCGTCCGTATGCATTTGCTCAATTACGGCGGGCGTGAAATCGCGGGCCTACGCATTCGCCTGCGCGGAGCTTACGCTAAAGGCGAAGTGTTTGTGGACGGGTCGGGCCGCATGCAACTTACAGACTATGCCCTCACTGATGGGGCCACGGAATTTTCTCTTCCCAAAATGGAAACCTACGCGGTGATTGATTTACCCAAGCGATAGTCTTCAGCAATCAGTCGCCAGCCAGACTAATGCTGTACTGATGTTGCACCGAGGTTGGTTCGCTCGTCATGTACTTCAGTCCCAGTTCCAGTTGAAGATTGCTGAAAGCTGATCGCTGATCGCTGAACGCTTATTGGCATCAATTCTTCAGCCGAACTATCTTCCATCTCTTGCCCCTTTCAGGCAAAAAGAAAAAGACTTCGGTTGGCGGAAGCCGCTTCAGAAGTTCCCTGCCCTGCTCAACGCCCTGCACATAAAATACATTGTCCAGCGCATCGCCAGCCGTGCCGCTCTCGGTCAGTACCGCAACGCTTAGCATATTCTCGACAGGCCGCCCTGTGCGCGGATTCATGATATGTGCATACCTGACGCCACCGATCTCGAAAAACTTTTCGTCGCTGCCGGACACGGAGAGCGCTTGATCTTTCAAGCTGACAGTGAGGGCAACCTTACTGGCATCAACTGGGTTCCGAATTTTCACTTCCCACCCTTCACTGTCAGGTGGCGCGCCCATCCCATACAGCGTGCTGCCGCAGGCGCTGATCAGAGCGTCGGCGATTTTGTGGCGTTTAAGTAGACTGACGACGCGATCAACCGCGTAACCTTTGGCGATTCCGCCCAGATCGAGTTCCACGCCGGGTCGGTCGAAGCGAATGGTCTTCTCATCAGCATTCAAGATTAAATGCTGATAGCCGACGCGGCTGCGCAACTCCGAAATTTCGGTCGTCTCGGGCACGCGGCCTTCGCCGCCAAAGAAGCCCCACGCTTTCATCAACGGGCCAACCGTGATGTCAAATGCGCCTTCAGATTCGCGACTGTACCTTAGAGCTTCTTCGATAAAGTCGAACAACTCCGCTTCGACTTTGACCGGCCCTCCAGAGCCATCGCGGTTGAGACGCGACAGCGAGCTATCCGGTTTGTAATGGCTCATCAACCGGTCTATCCGATCTATTTCATCGAAAGCGGCGCTGACGATGCGCGTTAACCTCTGCGCGTCGTCGCCGTATATCACGATGGTGTAAGCACAACCCATCGAGACGCGGCTGTCTTCGTAGCGAACGAGCTTGCCTTGACGGTGCGCGATTGATGTGCGCGAGGCCGGCACCAATAAAAATAATCCAATGACGAGAAACGAAAGCCACAGCGGTTTCACGCAATCATCGTACTCGATCACACGCCGGAGAGAAATTTGGAATGCCTCCAACTCCTAAATCAGAGCACATGAGATTGGTACAGGAGACTTAACACAGAGACACAGAGATGAAGACACGGAGGACACAGAGAAGATTAAATGGCTCTGCCTTTCTCTGTGCTCTCTGTGTGACCTCCGTGTCTCTGTGTTAAAGACGACCGTCTTCGCCACTCAATCATCGCTGTACCATTTTCCGATGTCCTGATTTAGTTTCGGCATTGCGCGTTCATCAACCAGTAACTTCAACATTCATCTTGTCTCAGCCAGCGGATTGCGACATGATGCTCGCGCCCGCTCGGTATCTTGTTTTAATAAATTGCTCAATCACGGAGATACATCATGAAGAGAGTGTTGCTGCTGATTGCTCTTTTGGGTTTCTTACCCGCTCAACCATCACGGGGCCGTCCCACCGCGCCGGGTAATTCAAGCCTCATCATGAGTTACCGCGCGCCGTCCGACTTCGCGCTCACGGCTGATCCGAATGCTCCGGTGTGGAAAGACATCACCGGCGTGTTCGCCGAGAAAGGCACAGGTGGAGAAGCAGTCGCCAATCATCGCACGGAGATTCGTTCGCGCTGGACTGAGAAGAATCTCTACTTTCTCTTCGTCTGTCCTTACGAAGAACTGAATTTGAAACCGAATCCGTCAACATCAATTGAGACAAACAAACTCTGGGAGTGGGATGTCGCGGAAGTCTTCATCGGCACGGATTTTCGGAATATCAAACGCTACTCCGAGTTTCAGGTGTCACCGCAAGGCGAGTGGGTTGACCTGATGATTGATCGCGGCCCGCGGCCGCCCGCCCACGATTGGCAATGGAACTCAGGCTTTGCGGCGAAGGCCAGACTCGACCGCGAAAAGAAAGTCTGGTACGGCGAAATGCGTATCCCCTTGTCAAAGATTGATAACCGCACTCCTCGCGCGGGGTTGGAGATGCGCATCAACTTCTACCGCATTCAGGGGCCGCCGTCGAACCATAAGCTGATCAACTGGCAGCCCGTCAAGAGCGATACTTTTCACACCCCCGAAGCCTTCGGCCGCCTTCGCCTCCACGAATCAAGCGCCCCGTCTAATCTCCCGACAACGCAACCGCAGGCCGGAGACTTTACCTTGCCGCCGACAGTCGCCGATAGAGCAAGATTGATTGTCGTCTACGAAGCCGACAGCTTCTTTGAAGGCCCGGCGTGGGACCCGGTTACAAGCAAGCTCTATTTCACTTCATTCAGGAAGGATCAGAATCAACAGATTCTGCGGCTCGACGGCCCCGGACAAGTTCACGTTTGGATGGATAAAACGCAGGGCGTGAACGGCATGCGCTTATCGCGCACCACCGGGCGCTTGCTCGGGGCGCAGGCTTTCGGCCACAACGTCCTGAGTATGAAAATCGGTGCCGCTGGGCCGGATGACATCAAGCGCTTGACCGGCGACTTTGAAGGCGAGGCATACAACCAGCCCAACGATCTGGCCGAGGCCCCAAACGGCGGGATTTATTACACCGATCCGGACTTCAAAGGAAAGACACGTAGCGCCGTTTACTATCTGAATCCTGAAGGTACAGTCCGGCGGATTATCAGTCACCTCAAAATCCCTAACGGCATTTTGGTATCAAGTGACGGCAAGACGCTCTACGTGTCCGATAGTTTCGAGAAACGCATTTACTCTTACCCGATCATGCCCGGTGGTTCCGTCGAGCAAGGGGCCGTGAAGGTTTTCTTTGATCCGTGGACAGTGAACATGAACGACCCTGACGGGATGTGTGCCGACGCCGAGGGCAATCTTTATTTCGCGATGCGCGGCGGCATCTGGGTCGTCGCGCCGGATGGCAAAGCGCTCGGACTGATTCCTATTCTTGAGTTTTGCAGCAACGTCGCTTTCGGTGGGAAGAATGGTCAGACGTTATATGTAACAGGCCAGGGAAAAGTCTATGCGCTGGAGATGAAAGTAAAGGGGGCGCAGTTCCGCTGAGAGAATCACTCTCACAATGAAGAGGCGTGTCAGGTCACGAACAATCAATGAACAGCTGCTCGATTCGCAGGGCCAGATCGGGAAAGACTGTTGAGACAATTCCTTCGCCCCCATCGAAGACAGAAACAAGCTTGGATTACTTCGCGCGCGGTACTACTCATCATCGGTCACATCCCGAA
Organism: Pyrinomonadaceae bacterium; assembly: GCA_013816505.1. Lineage (GTDB taxonomy): Bacteria > Acidobacteriota > Blastocatellia > Pyrinomonadales > Pyrinomonadaceae > JACDEG01. The sequence continues at coordinate 12,602 of JACDEG010000017.1, forward strand.
TCCGCATCAATAATACAAACAGTCAGGTAGTGGTTCAGGCTTGGTTTCGCATGCGCTAAGTATTGAGCAGTTGGCAGAAATAAGAAACGTGTTTTCCGCCTACTGCCTACTTCTTGTCCCAAAGCTCAGTGCTTCTTCCATTCAAATCGTAGACGACATTACCGTCAAGGAGTGTCATCTCGCACCCCAAGCGCTGGTTACCTTGAAACCGGGCTTTCTCAACATCCACGAAGCCGAAGTCGCCTTTGTCGATCCTTAGTACGGCTACGTCCGCAGGTGCTCCCACGCTCAAGTGGCCGTATGTCTCCCGGCGGATTTCGCGGGCAGGGTTCCAAGTGGATTTTAGAATCACATCATCGAGCGGCATCCCGAGGTTCAGGAACTTTGACATCACGTTGGTCATGTCCTTCATCCCGGTGTTCATGCTTCCGACGTGCAGATCGGTGGAGATCGAGTCCGGCGAGAACCCTTGCTTCATCGCCGGAACGGCGTAGCGGAAAACGAAACTACCGGCGCCGTGCCCCACGTCGAAGATGACGCCTCGCTTCTTGCCCTCGAACAAATACGACCGAACACGACCCGTCTCATCGAGCATCGGCACGCGGCTCAAATAAGTGTGGGTGTAGATGTCGCCGGGCCGCATCTTCTTGAGGATCAAATCCTGATGCGGTCGCTCAGGGTGAAACTCGCCGAAGTCAACCATCACGGGAACATTGGCGAGTTGGCCGGCCTCAATCGCGCGGTCTACGGCCTCCCATCCCGGTTTGGCAAAGTGAGCGGTCTTGATACCGACGACCACACCCGGATACTTCTTCGCAATCTCAGCCGCCCGTTGCGCATTCATATCGTTGACGTCCTGCTCGACGGCCCCGCCGCCCATCCCTTGGCCGACGATGTTGACGAAAGCGAAAACTCTCGACTTGGCCCGGTCAATAACACGTTGCTTGAAGTCTTCGAAATTGTGCCAACCCGAAGAGCCGGCATCGGCCATCGTTGTCACACAGGAGCGGAAACTGAACCCGTCTGGATAGACGCTCAGGTCGCCGGTATACGCCTTCATGCCAGTGCCGGCGTAGACGTGAACGTGGATGTCAACGAGTCCCGGCGTGACATACAGTCCACTCACGTCAACCACCTTCACGGCCGTAGATGCGTCAATAGACTTCTCGACCGCTACAATCTTCCCGCCGGAGATGGCGATGTCGCGGCGCTCGCTGATCTTACTTTTGGGATCAATGACATGCCCTCTTTTCAGCAAAAGATCGTACTTCTGCTGACCAAACAAAGTGGAAGAATTGAGAACAAGAAAGAGAAGCAGGAATGTTAGTCGCATAGTGCGCACCGCTCTTGTCAGATGATTTTGTGAAAACTGTTTGCGAGTATAAATAGAACAACGACGACGACCAATCAAGGGTTACGTTGCGAAAATTACTCTACTGATTCCTCGGGTGCGTCTTCTTCCACTCTTCAAACACTCTGTCTAGTTCCGGGCTGAGTTTCGGGTAAATGTCACGTGCTCGATACTTCGTCCCCTGGATCATCTCGCGCTTAAAGTCTTCGACGTAGACTGTCTCTTCGGCCGCCTTGATTACCTCGTCGGCAAGTTGCGGTGGGAAGAAGAGCACGCCGGATGAATCGCCGATGACGATGTCACCGGGCAGCACCGTGGCGTTAGAAATACGCACAGGAGCGTTCCAATCGACACCCACCTGGTCAGCCATCGCTGAAGCATGTGTGCCGCGCGAGTAGACCGGGAAATCCTTCATCGGCAGGAACTCATTGTTGTCACGCAGGCCGCCGTCAATCACCACTCCGGCTGCACCACGAGCGCGGATGCCAAGACCCGTCACGTCACCCATAAAGGTCGCCCTGTCTACCGCTCCTCCGAGTTCGACGACAATTACGTCACCGGGGCGCGTATCCTCTCCGGCGCGGATGTTGAACTGGTATTCCCAATCACCTTCTTTACCCAAAGTCTGCACGGCTTCCATCAGATCAGGTCGCACGGGCAGGTAGCGCATCGTTAATGCTCGCCCAACGAGCTTTGTGTTCGGCTGCGTCAGTTGGAAGCCGGTGACAAAGCATTGCTGATAGCCACGACTTTGCAGCGCGGTCCACACGGCTTCTATGGGCACGGCTTTGAGCCGTCGGAGCTGTTCGTCTGTGGCACGTGTGCGCTTAGGATTAAGCACATCGGTAATTGGCGAGTAGGTATTTCGCGAGGCACGCTGAGGTTTTGAAGGGGATACCGATTGCCCTTTTATTGGTAAAGCCCAAAAACTGAGCAAGATAACGAGAGTTCCTGCTGTCAGCCTAACAATACAAAGCATAGCGATTGTTCTCCTAAAGATGGTTGTAGGGCTGTAAATTCAGTAGTGGATAAATCGTGTGCTTTCGGGACTGACGCTTGACCCCTGCCAAACCCTTTTCGGCACCACAGCGTGACGCTGCTCACTTTCTGCCTCTATCGTGTCCTCTTCCTCAAGACTGGGAGCATGGCTTCACTTTCCACGACGCTGATCAATTCAAGAAAACAGGCCACCGGGTTCGTCGCGTCAAACTCAAAGAAACTAAAGAAGTCTTCTCCATTCGACCTTATTTCCTGATGCCCTATTAGCACGGCGCTGACCGACCTTACTTTCTTCACTCGTAACATTGCCGGTTCAGTAAGGCCAAAACGGTTTAAATTGTAGCCTCATCAGTTCCATTCGATTCATGCGCCACAAGTTCCGCCGCTCCACAGCCGAGTTTCTTCAAGAGCCGCAAAAGGGGCTTGCGCTCACTCTTATCACGCTCGATCCGCTCGGCGTCCTTACCATGCTGGCCGTCATGTTGTGTGGCATCTCGCTGCTTCATCACACATGACCGGAATCGAGCTTCAGGACATCGCTTCAAAAATTATTTGGCTGTTGATAACCGCACAGGCTGAGTAAAAGCGCCATTAGCGGCAATGTCCCAAACGGCCAACCGCGCCCAGCGTGCACCGGGAAGTTTCTCTCGCATCTCAAAACGGTTGCGTCCGAATTGAGCGGTTTCTGGGACGGCAACCACCTTGCGATAGGTCTTGCCGCCGTCGCCCCATACCAGTTCGTAAAAGTTGAGAGGAAACGTCCATTCGATATCCGCTTCGACAGTCACTTCATTTTCCGCTCCCAAAGTCGTCGTGCCGCCGCTCGTCGTGCCATTGATGACAAAGCTATGTATCAACACTTCACCGGTGGTCACAAAAAAGTCGCCGTTCTTGAGTGCCGTGACGACTTCTGACCATTCAGGAAATTGCGGCGTCCGGTCGAGCTTCAGGTAATTGATGTTCATGTGACCGTAAAGCTCGTGCGTGTGATCTATCTTAAAGACATCAACCTCGCCGACGAGAAACTTACGCAGTCCCCAGTTGTTCATATCATCGAGCAGGTTCAAGGCTCGTTCACCGAGACGCGGAGAAGAGTAGTCGCTAGGTAAAGCTTTGAATCCGCCTCCGAGGTAAGTCCCATCGCGGAAGTAAGGCGTCTCTTTGACTTTGTCAGGATAGCCGGTTGAGCCTTTGGTGCGGGGGTGAGCCTGCCACGCGAGGCCGCCTTCGCGCTGGATCAGCTTTAACATGTCTTCCGTATTGCCGGTACGATAAACCTTGCGAGCAGTTCCGTGAGTCTGTTCTTCAAAAGGCTCGCCCTGTTTGCGCTTCATGAACCAGTAGACGGGTCGCGGCAACAGCAGATTCCAGTGCCCTTCAAAGTGCGCGTTGGCTTCTTCCCCGGGCAACAGTAACAAGTCTTTGTCAGACAATCGGCGAGTTTCCTCGAAGTAGTCTCTTAACTCATCGAGCCTGAGCTGACTTGTATCGACAGGATGCCCGTCAGTGTGAAAGTCCATCAGGTGAGCAATGTTGACGTTCATGTTCTTGAATATATCCACGAACTCGGGGCGATATGATTTCATCTGACGCCGCCGCGCCTCCATCGTTTGTGAGAGATGGTAGTGAGATGTGAAGGTCTTGCGCCCTGGCAGCGAAACGAAGCGATCATCGTGTGTAAAGGCGGATACGCGAGCAAAAGTTTGTCGCGCATCGGCAGTGCCGACATACCAGAAGAGTGTCATGCGTTGTGGCTGACCGGGTGGTGCGTTGACTAATGGAACCCACTGCTCCTGCTCGGCACGCGTGGTTTGACGAATGCCGAACGAGAAGAGGTCGCCCGCTCCCGGCTCTGGGTTAATTCGGTACAACCGATACCAAACGTTCGCGTAATTGATTGTTTGGTCGCGCGGGAAGAAATACTGATGTGGTGGCGGAAAGAGCGCCAGCGAACCTTCATTTCCTTCCGCGATGATCGTGCGGCGGTGAACTTGGAGCGGCACGTAATCCAGATCGAGATCGCTCACCAGAGTGTGCTGTTGGAACTTATCGTCTTTGTCGAGCCAGTACAAGCGATTAAGTTGGCTTGTCGAGCAACGGGTTAACCAGGCATCGTAGTAGTAAGCCACGTCCGGTTCCTGTGTGCTGACGACCGCTTCCTGCTTCACGAGATTACTCTCAGCAAAGAAAGTGAAGACCAGATCGCCATGAAAGTACCCCATCCACAGATCCGGGATGATTACTTGCAACCGTCGACCTTCACTTACCACGCGACCGCCTTCAATAATTAACTTGCTGAAATGCTCACTGATTTCACTGGGGCGACTGGAAGGTCGGTCGAAAAAGTTGTCCCATCCTCCGCGCCGCTTGCCGATGTAGACCCAGTAAGCCGGAGCAGCATCCTTCAGAATAATTTTGCGCACTGTCGAAGACGGAGAAGCGGCATGTGACAGCTCAGCGATCAGCTTTTCTGCATCTGCCAGGTTGAAAGACAGCCGTAGGGCGGCTTTGTTTTCACCGAACCAATTCACGGTCAGGAGATTTTCATTGCGTATCACTCGGAAATCCGAGGATTCGCGGTACGCAGAAAAATCGACAGGCACAATCTCTTGCGATTGAACAGGGACGAACATGGTGAGGAGAAGCAGTGCGGGTAGGAAGGTTCGACACATCGAAACTGATTCCTTTCAGTGTTCAGTGGCAAAAATGATTTCAAGGCGCGAAATGTCTTGGAAGTCCTACCATTCTGCTGCAATGACGAAGAGGTGTTGGACAAACTGCGCTTGTCTCGAAGGCATTGAAGCGATCAACATGATAAGAAAAAATAGTAGTGGCTCACTTGAAAGTGACACTTGACTAACCACTGGTGTAGCTTGATCTTGTCACCGCCTCTCGTCGGTCGTCGATTCAGCTTTTACGTCCCAAGCCGAATTGGTCTCCCGTGCGAACCAACTTCCCGTTGGCACTGACCACGACTTCCACCATCTTTTCACTCTGCACAGGTCTGCCCTGTTCATCTTGCAGCGTCGTGATGAGGCGTTTCGTGCGGGCGTCGAACACCTCGCCGGTCGAAGGATATGCGTACCTGCCGTCGATGCTGAAGGTGATCCAGCCGGGCTGATCACGCACCTTGAGGCTTGTCATCTGACGCGGCGGCATCACGGTGGCATCGAAGATGTGCACCATACTGTTCGCTCCGTCCGCGAGCCACAGTTCCTTTTCGTCGGGCGTGAGCGCGATCCCGTGGCTTGGACAGCCGTGGCGCTTGACCGGTCCTTTGTCATAGCCGGCGACTTCAACGCGGTGTAGCAGCTTCCCGGTCTTCAAATCACCGACCTCGAACCCGAGCAACTTATTGATGTTGACGAAACAGAGGCTCTGAGATTTGTTGACGGTGAATGGGCGGATGAAATCGCTGAACGGGCCGATCCGCTTCGTGAGCGTGTGCGTGCGTGTATCGACGACCGGTAGCAGAGGTGACTTCAGCCCGGCGAGATAGGCGTGCTTACCGTCAAGTCCGATGATCGTGTTGTGTGCGCCGGACTTGGTTTCGATCTTCGTCACAAGGTCGCCGGTCGAGGCTTCGACGACATTCCAGTGCGGTCCTTCAAACGAAGGCAGGTAGATGATCTTCCCGTCAGGCGACATTGCCATCCGGTCGGCGCCGCCTTCATAAGTCTTTTCCCACACCTTCTTCTCCGTGATTAAATCGAAGCATGCGAGCCGCTTCGGCGTGCTCAGGTATAACTTCCCCGTCTTCGCGCTGGCGACGATGCCCTTAATGTTTTCCGGTGCCTCGCCATCCGGCACTTCCCAGGTTGGGATGCGCTTGACCAGTCGATGCCCGTTCGACATGTCGTAAACCAAGATGCCGATGCCGCCGTACTCGACATAATTTCGGATGCCAGGGACTGCGACATACAGCAGATGTTTCTCTTCCCTGGCGGCCAGCAGCATCTGCGGCTCCGAAGCCGCGACTAAACCGATTAACAGCGACACGTAAACTGCGCACCTGGATAACTTCATGAGTTTCTCTCCTATCGAATTTAAGTACATAGTCGCCGAACGGACGAGCACACGTTCCGGTCCTCGGATGTGTTCTATGAAAGAGGCATGCTGTGAAGCAAAGTGAAAAAGGTGATAGCGATTTACTTACCGCCATCATGAATCGCTATGGCTGCGATTTGTGAGCGCCCGAAGTATTTCGTGAGCGCGTTTGAGCGCGGCCAGCTTCTCCTCGTACCAACTGGAATCGGTTCGTTCGCGCATGCGCTCCGCGTCGAGGGCGCGCTTTGTCTCTACCGGCGCGGGGCCACCGAGGATGGTCCGATGGCGTACAAACTGATCGGGGTCGAGAGCGTTCCTAATATCTTCAGGAGTGAGACACAGAGACCTTCCGAGAATTCCCTCGGCTACCGACTGTAATAAATCAGGGGTCAGTCGCTGCCCCCCTTCAATCGCCAACCCGACCCCTTTTGCCACGATGTGGTGCGCGACGCGGAAAGGTAACTTCTCGCGACGAACGATGGTGTCCGCCAATTCGGTGACGGTAATAAAGTCGCGTCCCGCGCGTTGGCGTAGCACCTCGACATTAAACGTCGCAGTCGCGAGCGCGGCGGCGAAGAGGGAGACGGAGCGTTTAGCGTCGCGGAAGGCATTAGCAATCAGCGGTTGCAAATCGTCCTCAACATCGTTGATGTCGCCGAAAGGCGTGTTGTGGATGGTCGTGAAAACGCCCTGCGCCTGCCCCAGCGCCTTACTTGCAAGGGCGCGCACGTGCTCCAATGCCACAGGGTTACGCTTCTGCGGCATGATACTCGAAGTCTGAACGTAACCGTCGGAGAGACGGATCGCGTCGAACTCGCGCATCGACATTAGCAAAAACTCTTGCGCGAACTTCCCTGTGTTCACCAGCAGCACCGAGAGCGCGCCGAGCGCTTCCGTGAAGTAATCGACTGCGCTGATGCTCGCATAAGAGTTGACCGTCGGGGCGTCGAAACCCAGCAATTCCGCCGTGCGCTCACGGTCAATTGGAAACGCTGTGGTGGTAATAGCGCAGGCGCCGAGCGGCGAGATGTTAACTCCCTCGAACGCACGGCAGTGGCGCTGAACGTCCCGACCAAGCACTTCGGCCATCGCGAGCATCAAGTGGGCCAGTGTCGTCGGCTGTGCCGGTTGCGTGTGTGTGTAAGCCGTGATGATCGTCTCGTGATGTCGGCCTGCAATGTCGAGCAGCACGTGGCGCAGGTCAAGGACTGCACGCAGGACGATGAGGATATCGGAGCGGAGACGGATGCGATAGATGGTGACGCCGATATCGTTGCGGCTGCGTGCCGTGTGCAGTCTCCCCGCCACGTCCTCGCCGCAGGCTTCGGTGATCAGGCTCTGGATGTAAAAGAAAAGGTCTTCGAAGCTACCGTCGTAGACGGCGGCTCGAATGCGCTCACGATCTAGTGCCGCGAGCGCAGAGAGCAGCGACCGCGACTCCTCGTCAGTGATAATTCCACGCTCGGCAAGCATGATGGCGTGCGCACAGTCGACGTCGATGAGTGGCTCTAGAAACAAACGCTTGGCGTCTTCAAAAACGTCTTTCAGGACGTTCTCGGAGTAGGCGGGCGTTGGGAACTTTTCGCGCGCTCCGCGCGCTTCAGATGATTCCTCTTCATTGTTGCGGTCATTGTTGGCGTGGGTACTCATCTCATCCCTCTTTCAGAAGAAAACACTCCGGTTATATTTACCTACATCCTCGTTTGCCAAATCTAGCCATTTCCCGCGTTCGACCTCAGCGTAGACCTTCCCGTTCTTCTGCTGCTCCTCTCCGGAATCGTGCGATTCAAACACTCACACCCTGCCTCCGGGCCTTGCTCTCGCCAGCGAGGCACGGAACGGCCACTCGCCGCGCGCGAGCGCGCGCACAAAGTAGATGGCGAGCCCGAGAACGATCAGCACCGCCGCGTAGCGCATCTCCTTCTGAAAGTCGGGGCGCATGAAGAGGACGTATACAAAACCGCATAGCGCGATCAGCGCCGGAAGGGGGTAAAGCCACATCCTGAACGGGCGCGGCAGGTCGGGGCGGCGGCGCCGCAAAATCATGACTCCGACGATCTGCGCGAGGAACTGTACCAGGATGCGGATCACGACCAGCGCCGCGATTACGTCTGCGAGACGCAGGAAGCAGAACCCCGCCGCGATGCCACCCAACACGAGCAGCGAGATGTAGGGGAAGCGGTGTTGCGGGTGCACGCGCGAGAAGACGTGGAAATAATTGCCGTCCCGCGCGGCGGCATAAGGTACGCGTGAGTAGCCGAGCAGCAGGGAGAAGACCGAGGCGAATGCCGTCCACATGATCAGCGCCGTGACGAGCAGTCCCGCCCAGTGGCCGTAGAGTCGCTCCATAAAGGTCGAGATGACGTAGCGCCGCGCGTCTGAATTGGCCGTCGCGCTGAACTCTCGCCACGGGATGACGCCCAGAATCGAGATGTTCATCACGATGTAGATCGCGGCGACGAGAACGATTGAGAGGAGCACGGCGCGCGGGATCGTGCGACCGGGATCGCGTACCTCTCCGCCGAAGAAGCAGACGTTATAATAGCCCCAGTAGTCGTAGACCGCGATGAGAAGTGCCGCGCCGAGTCCCGTGAAAAACTCCGGTCTAAGTGTGAACGCGTCCGGTGGGAAGTCGAAGGCCAATGCAGGATCAAAGTGCCAGACGCCGGAGACGATGATCCACAGGATCGTCACCATGACGCCGACCCACAGGTAGCGTGAAAGCCGCTCGATAATCGTGATCTTGCGATAGAGCAGGAACACGGCGAGTAGACACACGCCGACCGCGACGAAGGAGCCGAGCGTCACTAGCAGGCTGACACTAAGATCGCCGACGAGCGGCAGAGGAAGTCGCAAGTCGGCAGCGGCTATCGTCCGGTCGAGGCCGGGGAAGGCGTAGACGGCGTACATCGCGAAGCCGATGCAGCCCGAGGCGATTGAGAGCGGCGCGCTGAAGGTGAGCTGCCAGATGAAGAGGAACGACATCAAGCGCCCGAGACTGCTCTTCCCGTAGATTTCGCCGAGATACCGATACGAACCACCGGAGCCTGGCATCGTCGCGCCTAACTCGGCCCAGACCAGTCCGTCACATACAACCAGCAGCGCGCCGAAAATCCAGCCGAGCATCGCCTGCGGCCCTGCCATCGCAGCGATGATGAGCGGGATCGTGATGAACGGGCCGACGCCGATCATGTCGATCATGTTGAGCATCGTCGCGCCCGTCAGCCCGATGCCGCGGATCAGTTGCGGGTCGCGCTCATCATCGCTGCTTTGCTCACCGGCGTGGTCCGGAGCTTCCTCGGTTGCCATCAGATGTCTCGCCTTATACGGTCTCAACTGATCAATATTTAATACGCAGCAATGAATGGAAGCCATGAGCAGAAAACTTCCAGTCAATAAAGAATCAGCCGATTTTCTACAGCAAAGGCTGACATCTGAAACTCACCCGAAAAAACGAGGACGCCTTCTAACGCTATGTCTTCTGGTGAGCAGACAGATTCACTTCGGATCGCTGCCCGCTTAGAAATTGAACTTAAAGCCGAGTTAAAACTGATGGCTGTCGAGTGAGACGGGACTCCTCTGCGTGAAGACGGGCAGCGACGTAATGAGAGAGCCGTCCGCGTTCACGCGGATGCCCGCGCTGTTCACTTGAAGGATGCTGTTCCGGTAGAAGAGGTTGACGAACTCGCCGAACACTTCGACGTTCATTCGCTCCGTCAAGGGGATGAAGCGCGAATAGCGCATGTCAGTCCTGTCCCATATGAAATCTGTTTTCAAGCAACATGTTGTAGATGCCGTTGCCTACCATCAAGTAATTTCAGAATCGCTTCCAGGGCTGTGCGTAAAGCGCTGCTTGCGGGAAGTTGACTCAGTGCCGTCAGACTTACCTCTTGGCAACGGGTGACAAACTCATAGAGGCTGCTTGTAAATCCGCTACTATGCTTGAAGGCGCGCAACACCAAGTCAGTAATAAACGCACCCACGACCTGGACTGGCAACGCGGTGGCACCGCGCCCCAGCGGTTCCTTGATCTTGGACATCGCCTTCAGCCACTTCCACCAATTTTCGATCTTCCACTGTTCCTTGTACAACTACGCTACGCTCGCTGCCGACAGATCAAAGCGATCCGTCAGCAGGCGAATTAGCTTGCCATCCGGCAGTTGGTAGCTGACCAGGCGCAACCGGCACCGGACGACGCTCCAGCACGCGGTAGCTGACTCGATCTTTGAACCGTTACTATGCCGTCCTACGTCACGTCTTCGACTTCGCCGCTGGTGGATTCGAGCGTGCCGCCCGTGATGATGCCGTCGGCTTGGATGCCGCGCGGGTTGAAGTAGAAAACATATGCGCGCCGCCGGTCGTCGTAGGTGTCGAGATAAACGGCGACGTAATCATCGTTATGAACCGAATCTCTACGCGAGACGTGCGCGCGAATCGCCGAAGGCTGTGAATCGTAGCAGCGAAACAGCAGATACAGATTCTCGCGGTCGGATGCGATCAGAACTTCCGTGCGCTCCGAAGGCTCGCTGTTATCGCCCGGCTGCACTTGGTGCAATGACCGCTTGGTTCGGTAAATACCTGTCTGACGCCGATCCCGGAGAGCGGGTGAGTTAAAATCCGTCGTTGGCATCAGGGCGTGCTTGGCAATTGAGTTCGGCGGCTCTATCTTGCGCTCACCTCCGGCAGCGCGGCGAGTAACGCGCGCCACTTGTCCGATTCCTCTTTGTAGTCCTTACGCTTGCTGAACAGCAGCGCAATCTGCTCGCCCGCCGTGTTGTAAAGCTCAAGGCTCGTCATGATACCTTCCGCCGTCGGCTTACGCACGACCCACGATGAATGAATCAAATCTTCGCGGACGTGCAGGTTGAAATCTGCATCCAGCACGTTAAGCCATTCATGCAACGGTTTGATGTTTTTGACCGTGCCACTATGAATCTGTATGCAGCCCGGGTTGCCGACGAAGACCATGATCGGCAGCGCACTTTCGGCGGCTTGTTCGAGGACGCGGCGTAGTGATGAGTTTTCGACTTGGTGAGCCATGTCAGGCGCGGCGAGCCTCAAAGCCTGCGTGCGCGTCACTCCGAACTTGCGCGTCAAGCCGAAAAACTCGTGCGTGTTTTGCAGCTTCGACCACGCCTCGCGGAACGCCGCCACGTCAATCTCTTCGTCGGCGCGTTCCGGCTCATGCGACGGAGCGGGCGCGACGTTTATCGCGGGGGATTGATCGTCGCTTATGAACCGAGCAACGTAATCATCGAAGGCGCGGGTGTCGCTTTCATCTTGCAGAAAGATTTTGTGTATCGCTTCACCGCTCGCGCTGAAGAATTGAATGCTGCGCTTACGCTTGCCGTTCTTCCCTTCTGCATCGAGGGCGAAGGCGTGCGCCCAAGTCGTGAAGAACAGTCGCAGATCAATCCCTTCATCCAAGACCTGACCCATCTTGTGAGACGGGAATAGCTCGGTGCGGCTGTACGCTCCTTTACGTTCGTGGACGGCTTCGTTGTTGCGCGTGAGTGCCATCACGCCCCCCAGAGCTTTCAAGTCTTCGATCATTGCGCCGAAGTTCCCTTCGGGCGCACTGAGGCGCGTCACCGTTTCGCCGCAGCCGGTGGCGAGAAGTTGCGCTTCACTGACGCCCAACGCTTGCGCGGCATCGCGTATTCTCGTCTGCGGGTGCAGCCCGCGGTAAGTTGTCCATGCTTGCTTTAAGTCGGGCGGTGTTATCACGGTCGCACGTTCGAGTCTGGTAGAGGTGGTCGTCATCGGCTTAGTCTCCTATCTTCAAAAAGTTCTTCAATACGCTGCTTGCTTTAAGCGAAGCGGCGCGCCCGGCCTGTCTTGCTTACCGCTTCGGTCGGAAAATTCCGAACCGAAGTCCGTAAAGAACCGCTCGAACAAATTCGGCGCGCGGAAGCTGCGCCCGATGCGTGCGCGCAATGAGACCGCTTCGGTCGGCTGGATGACGAAGCCGAAGTCGCCGCTCACCGCCGTGTCGCGGACGCTCAATCCGGCGTCGAGTCCGGTCAGCCCCAAATCTTCGATCTGCGACGCGGTGAAGAACGGCGGCAGCACGAAGTCGGCGGTGCGCTCCGATTCGATATTGAAGCGATCAACTCTCACGCCGCCGATCAGTCGCAGCCAACTCGTCGACTGGTATTCATCTTGGACGAAGAAGGCGAGGTCGCCGAACGTCGCATCAGGCACGCTCCTTGAGCGATCTTCGCTGCGCGTCAGCGACGCTGGGCGGGTAGCGAAGTTTGGCGAGAAGCGTTCGATAAATCGCGCGTCGCGATTGCGGTCGCGGAAATAGCTTGTGCCTGCCGTCAGGACGTTCCGGCTGCCGAGCGTGAAGTTGGTTTGCACGTCGTAGCCGAAAGTCGCAGTGTCGGTCACGGTCTCGCTGAATGTGCGCTGACCGGGAAAGCCGGGCGCGGGCGGGACGACGAGCAGGTTCGTGAAGTTGCGGTCTTGCTGCTGGTAGTAGGCGCTGACGGAGAGACGCGCGATGTGTGGCAGAAGATTTTGCCCCTCGTAGCGCGCGCTCACCTTGTCGCGGTTCGAGAACGGGAAGAACGCGGTGAAAACGCCTGCCACTGCCGGGACGCCGATGTTCGCGGCGAGGCGGCGTTCATAGCTTCCCCTGATCTTTTGCCTGTTGTTAATGAAGAAGCGCCCGACAAGTTGCGTGTTGCCGCCGTGATATTGCGAGTTCAGGACTTCGGTAGCGTCGTCGCTTGCGTCTTCACCGCCCGCGTCCGTCGGCACCACGCCGGAATGATAATTGTCGTATCTGTCGAGTGTTTGCGCGACGCGGAAGCTGAAGCGATTGCTCGAACCTGTCAGGTAAGCAGAGCCGCGACGCCCCGTCTCGTTCGACGTGAAAAAGCCGTCGAACCCACCGCCCAGACGAAAGCCCGACTCCTGACGCGGCAGCGTGTCGCGCGTGATGATGTTGATCGTCCCGGCGAGCGCGTCCGTGCCGTACAGCACCGAGCCGCTGCCGCGCGCGACTTCGACCGATTCGATTTGGTCAACATCAATCAGCCCGATCTCGATGCCGGAATTTGCTGATACCAACGTTTTTAGTGGTCATGCTCTGACACCTCCCATCGAGGAGGCAATCAGGAAGTTATGTAACCAATTGCCGTGATCCTGAAAGCCGTTCACGTCACAGAAGGG
>JACDEG010000347.1 GCA_013816505.1 Pyrinomonadaceae bacterium
ACTGCCGCTGTATCTAGGCTTCTTTGAATTCGTGCATAACGTGCGCAAACGCGGGAAAGCACTCTTGGGATCACTTCTCGCGCTGTTACTCGCGTAACTCCCTGAATCGGCTATTGAGCCATCAATAATATGTGGTGGAGTTAATCAACAGCGGCGGCACGAGCGCGGATTCTCATTGTTAGAGGTGTTAATTGTCATCGCAGTAGTTGCCATCGGAGCGTCGTTTGCGACGATGGGCATTGCTTCGGCACGCGCTTCGATGCGGTTGACCGGCGCGACGCGCGAGTTCGGAGAGTATTTGGAAAAGGCTCGTCTTGATGCGATTCGTCGCCGCGACACAACAAGCACGGCGAGAGTAGAGATTCTCGATAACACGAGCTACCGAGTGACGATGGACTTCGACAGCGACGGCACGGTGGACGCGCCGCGCACAATCACGCTGCCCGACGGAGTGACATTCAACAACGCCACGCCACAAACCATTTCATTCAACTTACGCGGTCGCACAATACAAACTCTCACTGCCCCTGGTTCCGCTGCGATCAGCAACCAGACTGTAAGTTTCACATTTGTCGGCGCGAGCGTTAATACTCCAGCTAACGTGACACTCACCGGCTCAGGCGACGTTTCTTACTCCGGTGCATTTGTTCCGACAAATCCTGAAGTTGCCGCTTTGAACATCAGCGCGAATCCGCCGCCAGGAACCCCGCCGCCCGGGACCCCGCCGCCCGGCACGCCAACTGAACCGCCAACTGAACCGCCAACTGAACCGCCACCGACGCCTGAACCGACGCCGACACCGACGCCAAACCCGACACCGACGCCGACACCGACGCCAACGCCAACGCCGACGCCGACACCAACTCCAACGCCGACACCAACTCCATCACCGACACCTTCGCCGACACCCGTGGGAACTTGCCAGACCTCGCCACCTCCATCAGCAAGCTTCACCAGGGGTGCTGGCTCAGGCACCATCACCCTGAACTACGAGAACGCCAGCGCTACAACCATCACGGCTACATACAGCGGCAATGACATTACGGGTATCTCTCCCGCGTCAAGGACTATTTCAGGAAGTGGCTCAGTCACTTTCACCGTGTACTACAACAGCGGCAACGGTGGCGGTACGGTGACATTCAGTGCTGCTTCTTGCGGCGGTTCGAAGACAGTTGCAGTGACAATAAATTAGCCAAAGATTTAGCGCGCAGCGGTAACCAAGGTAAGTCGCAGAGTTGTTCGACTTTGTGAGGGAGTGGAATCCTCAACGTGGGCAAGTTCCCGGTTGTTTCAAACTCTGACTCATCAATTAAGTGGGCAAGAGATTCCCATTACAAAACCATCAACTTCAGGTTAAAAGAAGATGCTGAAATTAAAAAACCGACAGCGACGCCGCCCGGCACAATTTAGTAAATCAAAGCTCGCGACGAACGAGCGTGGCTTCTCGCTGATTGAGACAACGATTGCGCTCCTTATCTCGATGATCGTCGGACTCGGCTCGGCTGCCATCTTTGGCTTCTCGGCTAAAAACAACTCGGGCGCCAGCGAACGCACGCTGGCGGCGGCTGTCGCGCAGCATGAACTGGAGAAGATTCGCAGCGTGCCGACATTCACCGATACGAGCCTTGCCGTCACCGCGGGAGTCAACACGACCGTCGCAAGTGCTGGACGCAACTACACGGTCAACAAAGTTGTCTGCATCACGGCGGCTTGCGGAGGCAACGCGACGTTGAAGGTGATTACGATTACCGTCACGCCGCAGGGCGGGCAGGCCGGTTGGATGCGAAGCCCCGTCATCCTTAGAACACAACGTTCATCACTCACGAAGGGAACTAACTGATAGCTTACAGGGGCGGCAGGATCATGCCACGGAGCGCGAGACAGGAGAAACATGCATAAACTTAAAACAACACACCCACCGCGCACAGAAGGCGGCTTCACGCTGATCGAATTGATGCTTGCGATGGGGATTACTCTTGTCGTGATGGTTCTCGCAAGCTCGCTGCTGGCAAGTTCGTTTCATATCCGCTCGCGTGAAAATCGTCGTTCGCTCGCGCTTGCCGATGCGCAACGTGCGCTCAACATCATGACGCGCGAAATCGCTAACACCGGCTTCCGCTTGCCGCCCAATCTGACTTATACCTCGGGCGCGGCGCAGGTTGCAGTGCCGGTCAACGGGATCATCCCGATCAACTCTGATGTGAATTCAATTCGGATCATCGCCAACCTCGATGATCCGGGCACTGGCGCCGCCACCGATCCGGTTGTCGGGCCAACCGAAGAAAGTGAAGATGTGCGGTTTGCGATGGCGGTCAATAATGGCACCACCTATCTGGCGCGCTACGACAACAACGTGACGAACAACAACACGACGGTCTTAGCCGACGCCATCGATTCATTAAACTTCTACTACTACGATGAGCGGGTGACATACAGTGCCGCGACGGACGCAAACGGTCGGGTCAACGGCACGCTGACCGGCGTGCTCAACGCGGCTGGGGCAGCGGAGGCTGAGGTCGCTCCGGCGCTCGCCAAGTATATCGTGATTGTTGTGCGCATCCGGCTTCAGGCGGTCGGGACACCGAATGCCGCCGGGTATCAGCCCGAATCTAATGTGCAGCTTGCTTCCGATGTCGGGTTACGCAACACGATCACCAATCAGTATTAAGCGCACGGCGCGCGCGACGGGTTTAAGTGACCAGTACATGGAGTTAAATATGATGATGACAGCCACCACTGGAAAAAAGATTCGGATGTGTCATGCTCCGAACGAGCGCGGCGCGGCGCTGATCACGATGCTGTTAGTTTCAACGCTACTACTGACCGCAGGCAGCGCGCTGATTTTAACGACGGCGAAATCGACGGTGAATTCCGCTAACGCGACCGCCGAGGCCCAAGCTTACTACGGGGCGGAAGCCGGTTTGCAGGGCGCGCTGAACGCCATTCGACGCAATCGCCCCGCGAGTCCGGCGTTGGCTGTCGGTCAAACGATGAGCTACCGGAACGCCGTGACCATCGCTAACTCTAACGATGTTGCGGGAGGTGATACCTCGACCGAGGCGCGACTTTCAAGGTGGCTTCCATATAGTGACGCCGCCGGGAATCCCAGTGACGCCCCGACCGCTCGCGTCAACGTCGGCAATGGAGTTCGGTATACGGTACAAATCACCGACCCAGCCAATCCGAATCGAGCCGCACTGGATGCTCTTCTGATTGCGAATCCAACCTACGTCCCAGATCGTTTGCTAATCACATCAACCGGCTACGGTCCGCGCGGCGCCGAGAAGCGTATGCAAGCGATGGTTGATAGGTTCGCCTTTGATTTCGCCGCCAACTCAGCGGTCTTTGTGGTTGGCGCGACCGGACCGAACCCCAGCCCAGCGACCGTTACGACCGGCAACAGCAACGCCAAGGATTATTCGGGGATCGATAATGCCACCGTCAACCCCCAACCCCAACTGCCGGTCTTCGCAACCACCACAGCCGCCGACCAAAACGTCGTGATGGATTCTAACAACAAGGGCGATTTCTCAGACCCTCGCACCGCCATTGTCACTAATTCAAGCCTCGCTAATGATATGCCGTGGCTGGTGCCGGGAGCAGATGGAGATGCGGCGGCGGCACGCGGCTTCCTGGATATCCAGGAGAATTTGGCGTTGGCGTTGGAGGAAAGTGGCAATGCTACTCACCACCCCGCCGGCTTTAGCGGCAATACCAGCGGCTTCACGTTTGTCAACGGTGACTGTAGCTTAAGCGGCGGCTCAGGACTCTTGATCGTGACCGGCGAGTTGATCATGAGCGGCAATCCGAGCTTTAGCGGACTTATTCTTGTGCTTGGTCAGGGTGAGGTGAACCGTAACGGCGGCGGTAACGGCAACATCTTCGGCTCGATGGTAGTCGCCAAGTTCGCCCGGACTTGGCCGACAAGTGAAGAGGACGTTCTGCATCCATTTCTTGCTCCGACGTTTAACACCGATGGCGGCGGTACCTCGAACTTGCAATACGATTCGGCTGCAGTGGCTAACGCATTGAATAATGTTGGCACCATTGTGGTTGGCGTGAGCGAGTTCTAACTTCCACATTTATCAATCCTCGACAAAGCCGGTGCCATTCATGTTGAAGAGCACCGGCTTTTTTTTTGGGCGCGCATAGTTGCTTTGAGGACAATCCATCGCTAAATCAGCCCTTACGAGATTGGTACACTGAGGTACAAGTCATGAACCACGAAACCACACCAAACAGACCGCAGATGTTCGTGTGGTTTCGTGTTACTTCGTGGCTAAGTTCTTCTCGTCAGTACCAATGTGGTAAGTTTCGATTTTGTTGCTCCGTGTGTGATGTTCAGGCCTGACGCCGTTTGAATCAGGGGGCGACCTTGATGCCGCGTTGAGATCATGCGCGGGACGCGCGTCCACTGACTTCCGCTCGACTCGCCGCCGCCGCCCATCGCCGACACCTGGTAAAAAATTACGACAACACCGCAAGCCCGACGAAGCATCAAAAGCGGGAAGCCCTGTTCCTCGCATCGAAATTTCAGAAAGATTTAAGCTGGTATACCGATCCACGTTTGCCGCCGCCGGTGTCTAATAAGCAGGAAGGCAAAAGTAAAGCAGTTTGAATTGTCTGTTGCCGGGAGCGCGGGCATCTTGCCTGCCAACGAGCCGCAGGCGAGTCACCACTGTGCGCCGACACTGTTCGCGCACTTCGCGCTCATGGCTGGCATCCTGCCCGCGCTCCCGGCATCAGCGGTCGCTGAGCCGCAAGACTCCGCCGTGACGCCGTTCTATGGACGGAGCGTTCAAGGCCTGGTCTCCTGAAACAGGAAGTCCGCCGTGGCGCTTCACCAGTCAATCCCGACTCAAACGCTTGTGAGGAATACCCGATGACTCGTCTCAGAAACACCGCTTCGCTGCTGCTCATTTTCCAACTTTCGATTGGCTTCCTTTCGTCGCTCGCGCCGAGAGCTTACGCAACTGACGTGTCGCAGAGAAGGAGACCGTCACGCGCGGTGAGCGTTCAAGCCGACGATGAACAGGGCGAGCCGCGAGGGTTGCGCTTTCGTCTGAGCGAGGGCGCGGAGCAGGCCGCGCGCCCGACCGGGAATCCGACGCCGGTTAACGCGACGAAGCTGTCCGAGAGTGAAGTGCAGAGTGTGCTGGCGCGCCTGCCGCCGCTGAAGACCGAAGCTGCTGACGAGACCGCTTTCAACTTTCGTGAGCGGTCGCTGCCGCCGCCGCGCGCTGGGCAGACGATGCTCGCAAGCTTTCCGGCGACAACACCGGCGGACGCGCCTGATGTGAAGACGAACGAGCCGCTTCAGGTCGTGCGTCAATCGCCGACCGGCGAGGTGCCGCTCGCGCCGCAGTTGAGCGTCACGTTTTCGCAAGCAATGGTCGCCGTCACGTCGCACGACGAACTCGCCGCCGGAGACGTGCCGGTGAAACTGACGCCGCAGCCGCCGGGCAGATGGCGTTGGGTTGGGACGAAGACGCTGCTGTTCGATTCGACGGACGAGCGTCTGCCGATGGCGACGACCTATACGGCGAGTGTGCCGGCCAACACAAAATCGGCGAACGGCGGAATGTTGAAGGCGGCGGCGACGTGGACGTTCGCGACGCCCGCGCCGCAGGTTAAGACAAAGTATCCGGAGAACATTCCCATGCGGCGCGATGCGTTGATGTACGTCGAGTTCGACCAGCGCGTTGACCCGGCGGCGGTCCTGCGCACCATACGCGTGCGCGGCGGCGGCGCAACGAATCTCAGTCTGCGACTCGCCACCGACGATGAGATTGCGACGGACGAAATTGTGCGGCAGTTGGTGAAGACGGCGTTGAAAGATCGCTGGCTCGCCTTCCGCGCGGTTGATGCGACGAATGGTGATCCGCGTGTCGCGCTGCCCGCTGATTCGGGCATCAGTGTTTCAATCGGCCCCGGCACGCCGTCTGCGGAAGGGTCGCGCACGACGACGACGGCGCAGGGATTTTCATTCCGCACTTACGGGCGTCTGCGCGTCACGGAACATCGTTGCGGTTGGCAGAAAGTATGCACGCCGTTTGATGAGTGGCGCATCACGCTCAGCAATAATTTGGACGCGGGCGCGTTTGATAAATCGCAGGTGCGAATTGTGCCGGAGTTTCCGGACGCGAAGATCGCGGTCTACGGCAATGTGATTCAGATCAGCGGACTGAAGCGCGGGCGCACCGTTTATAAGGTCATGCTCGACGGCGCGCTGAAAGACGATTTCGGGCAGACGCTCGGCGACACCGCGCCGCTCACGTTCAACGTCGGTTCCGCGCCGCCGAGCCTCGCCTCGTCCGCCGACGGCTTCGTGGTGCTCGACCCGTCGAGCGCGCCACGCTTCTCGGTCTACAGCATCAACCACAACACGCTGAAAGTCAGTCTCTACACAGTTGCGCCCGAAGACTGGGAGCGGTTCGGCAACTACCTGCGCTTCACCTCCGGCTATGGTGACGACAACAAGTCGCAGAAGCAGGCGACGCCGCCCGGAAAACTTTCTTACTCGAAAACAATCGAAGTCAAAGGTCAGCCCGACGAGATGACCGAGACGCGCATTGATCTCGCGCCGGCGGTGAAAGGCGAGTTCGGGCAAGTCGTCGTCGTCGTCGAATCGACGCTGCCCGTCAAGCGAAACAACGAACGTCAGACCATTCATTCATGGGTGCAGTTGACGAACATCGGCCTCGATGCTTTCGTCGACCAGACGGATTTAGT
>JACDEG010000785.1 GCA_013816505.1 Pyrinomonadaceae bacterium
ATGTTGTTGTCAATAATCGTCACCTGCGCGCCCATCCCGACGGCGATCTTCGCGGCGTTGGTGCCGACGACACCGCCGCCGATAATCACGACATTGGCCGCCGGGACGCCGGGCACTCCGCCCAGCAGCACGCCGCGCCCGCCGTTCATTTTTTCGAGATACTGCGCGCCGACCTGCACGGCCATCCGCCCGGCGACTTCCGACATCGGCGTCAGAAGCGGCAACGCGCCGCGCCGGTCGGTAACGGTTTCGTAAGCGATGCCGGTCACTTTGCGGTCGAGCAGTTGTCTCGTCAAATCCTTGTCGGGGGCGAGGTGCAGGTACGTAAAGAGCAACTGGCCTTCACGCATCCGCTCGTACTCAGGCTTGATCGGCTCTTTGACTTTGACGATCATCTCGGCCCCTTGCCAGACCTCGTCCGCCGAATCAAGAATCGTCGCCCCGGCGCGCTCGTAAAGCGCATCCTCAAAACCTGAGCCTGAGCCGGCACCGCGCTCGACGATTGTCTTGTGCCCGGCATCGGTCAGCGCACGCACGCCCGCCGGCACGAGGCCGACCCGATACTCGTTATCTTTAATTTCTTTCGGAAGTCCGACAATCACTTTAGTATTAATCTCCACTTCAGGTAAGTTTCGCGCCCATAGCTTCGAGTTCTGCAAACGGCGACGCCGGCTTGCAAAACCGGCATTACTATCGCGCTTCGGAGCATTCAACGAAATACGCATTCCGGTCGAAATCGAAAGCGACTTCCTCATCGAGATGATTCGACACGAACTCGGCATCCTTCGGAGACACGGGATAGACGTTGTACATCAACGGGTCGTAATCGTCTTCGACGGCGAAATGTCGTTTGAAGGTTTCGAGATCGAATGAGTGCAGCGCGTATTCCGCGACGAGTCGCTCGGTCTCGTTGTCGAACACCGCGAGAACCCGCTCGACCGGCGGATTCCGCGACAGCGCGTCAAGTGTTTCAGTTGTCTGAAGCTTGCTCAAGGTTCGATTGTCCGTCCTGCTTCCGCCTCTTTCAGTTGTTCGCCCGTCTCGGCATTGAACTCGCCAAGATGCCGGCCCGCACTGTCATAAATCTCGATTGTCCCGTGCCGGCTGTCCCACTCATAAATTCTGCCGTCCGTATCCTTCCACCTCTTACGCAACCCTCCGCCTCCGTGTACGGATGTTTTGCGTTTAGCAGGCTTCGCTTCAGGAAATCCTGCGAGCGTCTTCGGCGGCGGGACATAAGTCAGGTTATGGAAACTCCTTCATCCTACTGAGGCTCCGCGACGACATCAATCTGCGCGCGTTGCAGTTTGCCGCTGTAGTCAACGTAGACGGACTTCCATTCGGTGAAGATGTCCAAGACCTGCGTGCCCGCTTCGCGGTGGCCGTTCCCCGTCGCCTTCGTGCCGCCGAAGGGTAAGTGTACTTCAGCGCCGATGGTCGAGGAGTTGACGTAGAAGATGCCGGTGTACATTTCGTTCATCGCGCGGAAGGCGCGGTTGATGTCCGCCGTGTAAATCGCCGCCGACAAACCGTAGCGCACGCCGTTCGCAATCTCGACCGCTTCGTCGAGCGAGTCGGTCGGAATCACCGCCGTCACAGGGCCGAAAATTTCTTCCTGCGCGACGCGCATTCCGGGCGCGACATCAGTAAACACCGTTGGCTCGATGAAGTACCCGTGTGCGTGCTCACCCTTCTCCAGACGCTTGCCGCCGCACGCGAGTTTCGCGCCATCCTCCTTCTGCCCAATTTCGATGTAGCCGAGAATCTTGTGTACCGCGTCGGCGTTAATCACCGGCCCCATATCGGTCTTTGCATCAGCGCCGTTTCCGACGCGCAAACCACCCGCGCGCTCAACCAATTTCTGCGCGAACTTCTTATAAACTTTCTTATGCACGACGATGCGCGACGCCGCCGTGCATCGTTGACCCGACGTGCCGAACGCGCCCCACACCGCGCCCTCAACCGCGAGGTCAACGTCAGCGTCCTCCATCACGATGATGACGTTCTTGCCGCCCATCTCCAGCGAGCAGATCGCGTTGCGCTCGGCGCAGGCGCCGGCGACGATGCGCCCCGTCTCAGTCGAGCCGGTGAATGAAATCAGCCGCA
>JACDEG010000348.1 GCA_013816505.1 Pyrinomonadaceae bacterium
GTGGAATTTCCATCCCTACAGTGAACGCCTGCGCCGTCATCATAAAACTCGACGTTCACCCTTCTGTGACGTGAACGGCTTTCAGGATCACGGCAATTGGTTACATAACTTCCTGATTGCCTCCTCAATGGGAGGTGTCAGAGCATGACCACAAAAAACGTTGGTATCAGAGGAATTCGGGTCACGCGAGTGTTGCCTGTCCACGCTGATTTTATTGGCGAAGATTGTTAGCTATCAATCGTGACCGCGCGCCGTCCAGAAATCTCAACCGTCCAGTCACCGGTCACGATTTACCTGTCACTTTTGAGTCAAATAGTGGGGATTAGCGAAAATGGACAACTCACGGCGCGGTGTTGACGACGATCCGCACGCGCTCGCGACCGACGATGATCTCCAGCGGATTGCCGGGTTGCAGCGGCAACGTCTTGCCATTGATGTTGATTTCGAGCGGCGGCAACGCGCTTGCCTTCGCGTCCGATGTCGCGCCGGTTGGGGCCGTCATGGTCTGTGTCGCCGCGGCGATTGTCGGATGCGTCGGCGCGGTCGCGGGTGCCGGACTTGCTGTTGACGGCGTCGATGGGACGGCCGTTGCGGGCGCGGTGTCGCTGGCGCGCGTCACGAGGTTGGTGGCGACGATGCGCCAGGACACGGGCGCGCAGGTCAGACGCAGGCCCGGCGTATCCACTTCCACCGACTCGCCCGGCGCGAACGCCTCCGCCTTCCACAGCCCTTCGCCGCACCGTATGCCTTCAGCGTCGTAGAAGGTCGCCCAGCCGGAGACGTACGTGTAAAAAGCGGCGGCGCGATTTTCGAGCACGATCCGCGAATTGCGACCGGGCGCGTCGGGCGTGCCCGTCAGCGTCGTCGTGCGCAGACGCCCTGCGAGCGCGGACTGCCCGTTGTTGTCGAGCGCCACGGCCTGCTCCGCCAATGGCACACGAGTTTCGTTCGGGCGCGCCTCGCTCGTCGCGGGACTTGTCGTCGTAGTCACTTGAGCGTGCGTAGTGGTGGCGGCACCGCCGGCCAGGACGAACATCAAGCATGTTGAGCGGATCAATGCATTCACAATTCTTCTCCTCGTGCTGATCTGAAAGTCGTGCCCCATCCGGCAACAACCGGCATCAACGAAGCGCCGCGTGGCAGGATGTAGCCGGGCGCGTCCGTCGCCGCTTGCGCGAGGGCCTCGTCAACCGTGCGCGCCGGGTTGAGCCGCATCCGCCGCACGTCCTCAGCGGCGAGTCGTGAAACGAGATGGACGCGGAATCGTTCGGCCTTGGTGAGCAGTGCCCACGCCGTCTGACCGTTCACTTCATAGCTTTCGCCGAGGCGCGCTGCCAACTCGCGCGAGTCGTCAGCGTCGAACCACTTCAGAAAGTCCGCGCGCCCGAAGCCGTCGGCGCATTCCGCGAGCAGGATGATCGTCCCATTGTCGGCGCAGGCGTGCGTCGCCATGTCGAGCGCCTTGTGTGCTTGAATCATGTTGATGTCATACGGCGCGCCGCCGCACGAGGCGATCACGACCGGGCGCTTCTCCGTGATTCTGATGGCGTGAGAGTTGGCGTACTCGGCGCACGCCAGGCGGTGTGCTGTGCGCCAGTCGCCGGCGTAGACTCGCACCGCCCGCCCGCGCTCGTCGACCACCGTGTTGATGAGAAACGACGGCGCGATTTCCGCCGCGATGCGCTCGCACTCTTCATGCACGTCGTTGTCGTCGAGCCGGCCCGCGCCGACGCCCGCGCGACGCCCGTCGCTTTCGAGGTCGAGTGCCCGCAGATGCGTCGCCGCAATCGTCCGCGCCGAAGCGAGGCCGGGGCAGATGCTTTTGCGCCCGCCGGTGAACCCGGCGAAGTAGTGAAAGCCGATGGCGCCGGTGACGATGACGTGCGAGAACTCGTTCAGCGCGCGGTTGAGTTCGATGGGCGTGCCGCGCTCGGTCGTGCCGAGCGCGACGTGTTGCGCCGGGTCGTGCGCATCATGGTCAAGCGTCTTGATGCGCTGGACGACGAACGGCGTCAACAGCTCAGACTTTTCGGCGGGCGTCACCGCACGGTGGATGCCAGTAGCAAAGATGATCTTGATGTCGTAGGGCGCGATTCCCAGTTCCACCAGACGGCGCACCAGTAGGTTGATGATTTGCGCGCTCGCCGTCGCGCGCGTCGCATCGGAGACGACGATCAGCACACTCTCGCCCGGAGTCAGAATCTCTTCGAGCGGCTGCGAGTCGATGGGCACGTCAATCGCCACGCCGATCTCAGCGTCCGACAGCGGGCGCTCCGCCGTGCCTTCGTCCGCCGGCTTAAGCACTTCGAAGCGCGTATCGTCGAACGCGAAAGGAATTTGTTGGCGACCGTAACCCAGTTCGATTTGACCCATACAATGAAGTACCGTGGGCAAAAGTTTTTCGGTATCAGGATTCAACAAAAGCCAGCGAACAGTTTTCAGTTTTTAGCTCAAATCTGAAAACTGCCTTCCTACTTGGATTACTCGCCAGGCGAACTCAGACGCCGAATCGGATCAACGAGCGCTCGATGGTGTTGAGGGCAGGAGAGTCGGTATTTCCGGTGGCACGCGCGTCGGCCAGCCAACGGCGCAGCTTGCGCGCTTCGTCGAGCGTCCCGACGCGGCACGCGCCCGTCAGCGCCAGCGTCACTAGACAGTCCGGCGCGCCGTGCGTCACCAGCGCCGCCTGCAACGCCGCCTGCTCACGCATATCCAGCACCACGAGAAGACTGATTTCCATAACCAGTGATTCAGTGGCCGGTGGTCAGTGAGCAGTGGTCGGTGGTCGGTGGACATTGGTCAGTGCTCTTCTGGTGTCCACTATCCACTGTCCACGGTCCACTGCTTCTCATTCTCTCACCGACCGAAAGCAGGCCGTGCCGGAGTGGCAGAAGTGAAGCTGCTCGTCCTCAAAGTCTTCGGTCTCCATTTGGATCGTCAGATGGTCGACGCCGAAACGGTCGTGGAGTTTCGCGCGCAATTCCTTCAGCAGATCGGGCTGCGATGTGTGGCGCGCGTGGATCACGTGCGCGCTCAGGGCCTCGCGCCCCGAGGTGATTGTCCACACGTGCAGGTCGTGTACATCCTCGACTCCGGAGGTTTCGAGAATCGCGTCTTCAACGGCGGCGAGGTTGATGTGGGCGGGCGTCCCTTCCAGGAGGACGTTGGTCGCCTCGCGGATCAGTTTCCAGGAACTCCAGATAATCAGCGCCGCAATCAGCGCGCTGCATAGCGGGTCGGCGGCGTACCATCCGTACGCCCACATCAGCACCCCGGCGATCATCGCCCCGACCGAGCCGAGCGCGTCGCCGAGCACGTGCAGCCACGCACCGCGCACGTTCAGGTCTTCTGCGTGGTCGCCGTGCAACAACCACGCGCCCACTATATTAACTAACAGGCCGCCGGCGGCGACCGCGATCATCGGGCCGCTGCGCACCGCAGGCGGCGCCAACCAGCGCTCATACGCTTCGTAAATAATGATCAGCGAAACGACGACCAGCGTGACGCCGTTGACGAACGCCGCAAGAATTTCCAGGCGGTAGTAGCCGAACGTCTTGCTCGGCGTGGCGGGCCGCGCGCCGAACCAGACAGCCGTCAGCGCGAGCGCCAGCGCCGCGACATCGGCCAGCATGTGCCCCGCGTCGGCGAGTAGCGCAAGCGACCCTGTCCACCACCCGCCAAGCGCCTCCGCAAACATGTAGAGGGCGGTCAGCAACATCACCATCATCAAGCGGCGACGGCTGCGCGCCGCGCGTCCCGGTCCGTGGGGGTGTGTGTGTGCGCCGTGTGGTGGCGCGTGCTGTTGATGATGGTGTCCGTTCGAACTCATCGGTTGGTTAGCGGGAGCTGCGTGATGATTGAAACCAAAATAACTTCACCCGACTTGAGCCACCCGTGGACGCGAGCAGGGCGCGGAGAAGTCAAAGATAGCATTATCAACGGGGTGAAAAGCTGTGTTGATGCCGAGGCGTCCTCGGCGGTGATAGTATTTTTTTGTTTTCAATCCTTAGCATTGGCGAGCGTTTGACTCTGAACTATTTCACCCCGTGGGGGGAAAATAATAATTACATGCCCAGCAGCCCACTGGCAATCCCCTTTTCATAGGCGTACCAGAGGCCGAACGCGATGCTCAGCGAACCCGCCAATGCCTGCAAGCTGTGATGCGTGCCGGAGAGTCGCCGCGCCGTCAACACGAAGGGCAGACCGACCAGGCCCGACATCAACAGCATCCCGGCGATTGAGCCGAGGCCGAAGACGGCGAGGTAGAGCAGTCCGAGTGCGGTCGATTCGATTTGCGTCAGCACCAGCACCGTCAGCACCGCCGATCCGGCGAGGCCATGCACCGCGCCGACGATGAACGGCTTGATGCCGGCACGCGCCACGATGTGCGAGTGTGGGGCAGCAGCAGCGACGAAGGGCACGGTGTGCGCGGTTTCTTGTTCGTGAAAGTGCAGGTGCGTGTGCGGCGGGGCGGCGCCGTGAGCGTGCTGGTGCAGGTGCATCACAGCGTGCGCATCAGCGCGTTGACGCAGCGCGCGCACGCACGCGCTGATGCCCAAGCCGACGATCATCAGCGCGACGCCGAACTCCAACCAACTCGCGGCACGGAGCGGGATGGCGACCCGCGACACAAGCACCACCGCGCCGACGACGATCAGCGCCGCCGTGTGACCGAGGCCCCACACCGCGCCGACAAGCGCGGCGCGCGAAAGCTTGCGGTGCTCGCTGACGATGGTCGTGACGGCGACGATGTGATCGACTTCGGTCGCGTGTTTGAGTCCGAAGACGAGGCCCAGCCCCAGCAGCGCCAGCGCGCTCAGCGAGCGTAACGGCGTCCCCTCGTCGACGGCCAGCGCGAAGACGTGAACGGGCGAAGTATTGACCGGCACGAGGCGGCCTGGTGCAAAGTTCTGGATGAAATTTCGCGAACCATTTTGAGAAGAGTTTTGCGCAGTAGTGAGCGTCGTCGCCATGTGCCAGCCGACGGCAACGAACGCGGCGGCCATCAGCAGGAGCCTCACCGGGCGGCGACGACGCCCATCGAACGGGTGGGATTTCATAAACGTGTTCCCGAAACTGCCATGCCGACGCCGCCCCGGAAACAATTCCGGGCGTGCATCAAAGGGCGCGCTTCATACATTGAGATGAAATCTGAGATGACCCGTTCATCATACATCAAATGCCTTTCTCAAAGAGATTCAAGCCCGAATCGTCGAGTGATTTTGTCAGAGGTTCAAGCCTTGCGAGGCAGGCGACGAGACAAACCGGAGATCACTACAGGCCGGCGACGCTCAGCACCTTGTTGAAGTCGCGGTAAAGCTCGTTGAAATCACGCAGGTTGCGCTCCAGATGTTCAGGTAACTCTTCCAATTCAGTCGGATTGATGACCAGATTGACGTTGTCGAGAAAGGCCGCGTGCGCGTCAGCGGTCTGCGCCGTCGGTGTCAGGCTCACCACGAAGAGTCGACGGCGGGCAGCGGGCCGCAGCACACCGATCTCGCGCTGAATGAAGGCCGCGCCCTGCTCGACCGGATCGAACTCCGCGTCAAGCACGACGACGCTCATTCGCCCGCCGCGCATCCGCTCGATGGCTTGGGCCGTGCCCTCGGCGACCGTGACGGCGTAGTTCGCTCTGGTGAGGGCGCGTGTCACGCTGTCCACGTGTGCTGCGCGGACGCACACCAGCGCCCGCCGTTTTTCCCAATCCCCACCGGGCGCGGCGTCCCCACGCACCCCGGCCCCCGGCGCTGCGACCTGTTGCATCAACGCCGTCAACATGCGGAGCAGCGCGTCGCCCTCGCCGGTCAAGGGCGTGGCCGGCGATGGAAGCGCCGGCGGTTGCGGTGCCAGCGATGGAGATACCGGCGGGGCGGGCGGCGCTGCAACGTGCGGCTTCGGCGCGGGGCGGCTGACAGGCGCGCTCACCTTCTCCGCCGGTGGTGGCTGTGATGACACCGCTTGTGGCGGACGCGCCGCCACCGGTGGGGGTTGCGCGTTAATGACTTGCTGGCACTTCGGGCAGCGCACCGTGAATGAGTGCGCAGGGATTTTCGCGTCGTCCAGTTGCAACCGCGTCTTACAGTTCTGACAAGTGACAATCATGGTTTTTGAATAACGGTTGGATGATGAAATGATAAGTGATGGGTGATGAGTGAGAATGAAACGCTGCGAACCCCTCGCGCTTGTTCTTTACCGGCGGTTCATTACCTGACGCTCATCGACCCGGTCTGTTACTCGATCTGATCAAGCATCGAAGCGGCGCCGTTCGCGCCGCCCGCGCGGCCCACGCGGACGGCGGCGGTGGCGGTCACACCGGACTCTTCGGGACGCAGAAACTCCTCTGTCGATGACAGCCCTTTGAGCGCGAGCATCAGGTTATTCGGATTGGTGGAGAACGCGAGTCCGTCCTTGAGCGTGATATCCTTGCGCTCGATCATGTCCTTGATGACGAAGTCGAACTCCTGCATCCCATCGTGCTTGCCGTCGTGCATTGCATCGAGCAGCGACTTGCCTTCGCTCTCGCCCTCGGCGATATATTCGCGGGTGCGCGGCGTCGACTTCAGAATCTCGACGGCGGCGATGCGCCCGCGCCCGTCGGCGCGCGGTATCAACCGCTGCGAGATAATGTAGCCGAAGGTTTGGGCGAGGCGATTGCGGATGACCGGCTCTTCGTTCTTCGGATAGAGGCCGATGATGCGGTCGATGGTCTTCGAGG
>JACDEG010000349.1 GCA_013816505.1 Pyrinomonadaceae bacterium
GCTTCACGCTGGTCGCGGTGCTCGCGCTCGGTTTGGGGATCGGCGCGAATAGCGCAATCTTCAGCGCTGTTAACGCCTTCCTCTTGCGCCCGCTTTCCGTCGCGGACGCCGACCAACTCGTGGTTCCTTTCGAGTCGGATCGCAGTCGCCGGGAATTTAATGAAATCTCGTACCCGGACTTCGTGGACTACCGCGATCAAAACGAAGTTTTCTCCGGTCTCATCGGGCATTACTCGACCGGCGCGGCAGTCGGCGGTGGCGACGGCAAAAGCCAAAACGATGTGATCTGGGGCGAAGTCGTCACCGGCAACTACTTCGACGTGCTTGGCGTGCGCGCCGCGTTGGGTCGCACCTTCTTACCGGAAGAAGATCGCACGCCGGGTACGCACGGGGTCGTCGTCATCAGCCACAGCTTGTGGCAGCGGCGGTACGCTTCCGACCCGGAGATGGCGGGAAAGACGATCATCCTGAACGGCACGGTGTTCACCGTGGTGGGCGTCGCGCCGCGCGAGTTCGTTGGCACGAAGATCGTGCTCGGCATGGACTTCTGGGTGCCGATGATGATGCAGCGACAGATCATGCCGGGCAACGATTGGCTCGCCGACCGTGGCGCCAATTGGTTCGACATGATCGGGCGTTTGAAGCCCGGCGTCAGCATCGAGCAGGCTGAAGCGAACATGACCGCCATCTCGCGCCGGTTGAACGAAACTTACCCGACAAAGCGCGTCGAGCGCGAGCGGGTGAATGTCGTGGTCGTGCCTGAGCCGGAAGGACGTATTGACGATCGGGGCGTGACGCAGGCGATCAGGCTTGGCGCGGGACTCGCGATGGTGGTGGTCGGCGCGGTGCTGCTCATCGCGTGCGCGAACATCGCCAATTTGTTACTCGTGCGCGCCACCGCGCGCCGCCGAGAGATCGGGATTCGACTCGCGCTCGGCGCGAGCCGCTCGCGCATCATCCGGCAGTTGCTGACGGAGAGTTTGCTGCTGGCGCTGTTGGGCGGCGCGCTCGGTTTCGTCATCGCTTTCTGGACGGCCGACCTTGTACTCGCGTTCATGCCGTTGTTCCCTTCGTTCAACATTGCGCTCGACCTCAGCCCCGACCTGCGCGTACTCGGTTGGACGTTTTTCATTTCGCTGCTGACCGGCGTCATCTTCGGTTTAGCGCCGGCTCTGCAATCTTCAAAACCTGATGTCGTATTGGTGCTGAAAGGCGAGACGCTCACACTCGGCGGCGGGAGACGCGGCTGGCGCGGATGGAATCTGCGTAATCTGCTGGTCGTCACGCAGATCGCTTTGTCGCTCGTCGTGTTGGTGTGCGGTGGTCTCTTCGTCAAGAGCCTGCGCGAAACGCTGAGAGTCGATCCAGGCTTGAATACCGAAAACATGATGACGATGTCGCTCGATCCGAGTCTGCTCGGCTACACTGAAGAGGATGGCAAGCGGCTTTACACGAAACTCACGAGACGCCTCGAGACCTTACCCGAAGTTCGTGCGGCGACACTCGCCCGCCCGCTGCCGCTCGGAGACAGTTCGAGTTCGACCGGGCCGATTATCGTCGAAGGACAAGACCCGCCCTCGCCCGATGGCGGCTTCTACGCGGGCCTCACGATAGTCGCTCCGCAGTTCTTCGAGACCGTTCAGATTCCGCTGCTGCAAGGTCGCGACTTCACTGAACGAGATCGAGAGAGCGCGCCTGATGTCGTGATCATTAATGAAACTTTGGCGCGGCGGCTGTTCCCGAACGAGAGCCCTCTCGGCAAGCGTTTCCGCATCAGCGAGCAATCAACTCGCCCTCGCGAAATCATCGGCGTCGCCCGCGACAGCAAGTACCGCACGCTGGGAGAGAGTCCACAAAGTTTCCTGTTCCTGCCGCAGCTTCAGAATTACCGGCCGGAGATGACTCTGGTGGTCAGCACTCGCGGCGGCGTCGGGAATATCGCGGAGCGCGTGCGTGGGGAAGTGAACAATCTCGACGCGCGCCTCCCGATTTACAATATCAAGACTATGGACGAACACGTTGATTTCGCTTTGTGGGGGCCGCGCACGGCGGCCATGCTCGCCGCCACTTTCGGGTTGCTCGCCCTGCTATTGACGGCACTGGGGCTGTTCGGCGTGATGAGCTACACGGTCGCTCAACGCACGCGCGAGATCGGCATCCGCATCGCACTCGGCGCGAGACCGCACGACGTTCTCAAACTGGTTGCCCGGCAAGGTCTCACGCTGACGCTCATCGGCGTCGTCATCGGTTTGATAGCGGCGTTCGCCGCGACCCGCGTCCTCAGTGGATTGCTCTATGGCGTGAGCGCCACTGATCCCATGACCTTTGCCGGTGTCGCGTTGCTATTGGCCATGTCGGCGCTGCTGGCTTGCTACCTGCCAGCGCGACGCGCGACGAAAGTCGATCCGATGGTCGCACTCAGATACGAGTGAGCCGCTTGAAAAACTTGAGAGGTGCATGATGGCAAGTTTGTGGCAAGACCTTCGCTATGGCGTGCGAATACTGGTGAAAAGCCCCGGCTTTACCGTGTCCGTGATCATCGCTTTGGCTTTGGGGATCGGTGTGAACACGGCGATCTTCAGTGTCGTCAATGCGGTGTTACTGCGTGCGCTGCCCTACGAAAATGCGGGGCGACTGCTCGTGATCTACGGAGGCGGCGCGCGGGACGCCGTAATTGATGCTCCGCTGTCGTACCCGGATTTCGTCGATTACAAGAATGGAGCGCAGACGCTGGAACACGTCGCCGCGTACAGCAAGTCGGGGACGTTCATCTCTGCCGGCAGCGGTGAGCCGGAGCGCGTCTGGGGCGCGGAGGTGTCCGCCGAATTGTTCCCGCTGCTCGGCGTCAATCCATTATTGGGCCGCTTCTTCACAATTGAAGAAGATCAGCCGGGCGGGCCTTCGGTCGTTGTTCTGAGTCACGGCTTATGGCAAAACCGGTTCGGCTCCGACCCCGACCTCGTCGGGCGTGAGATAAAGATGGGACTCAGCGGACGCAGCTTTACCGTCGTCGGCGTAACACCGCCCGGCTTCGAGTTTCCCCTGTCCGCTGAGGGGTCGGACTATTACTACAGGCCGTTCACAGCGATGACGGCGAGAACCGATCCAAGCGTCCTCAGTAACCGCAGCACTCGTTTCATGCCGGTAGTGGCGAGCCTCAAGCCCGGCGTCGCGCTTGAGCAGGCCGCTGCGGAGTTAGACACGATCACGAGCCGGCTGGCGGCGCAATACCCGGACGTGAATGCCGGCAGGCGCGTCCGACTCGTCTCGATGCACGAAGACCTTGTAGGCAACATCCGTCCTGCGCTGCTCGTGCTGCTCGGCGCGGTCGGCTTCGTCCTGTTGATCGCTTGTGCGAACGTCGCTAATCTTTCGCTCGTGCGTGCCAGCGCGCGCGGCAAAGAGATCGCGGTGCGGACGGCGCTCGGTGCCAGCCGCTGGCGTCTGATGCGCCAATTGTTGACGGAGAGCTTGTTGCTCGCGCTCGTCAGCGGTGCGCTTGGGTTGTTGCTGGCGACGTGGGGCGTCGATTTGTTGAAGGCACTCGCTCCCGGCAACATTCCGCGATTCTCGGAAGTCGGTCTTGATCATCGTGTCCTCATCTTTACGTTGGGGATTTCCGCGCTGACCGGCGTCGTCTTCGGCCTCGCGCCGGCGTGGCAAGCCTCGCAATTTGATCTCAGCATTTCGCTCCAGGAAGGCGGACGAGGTTCGACCGAAGGCGCGCGCCGCAACCGCACGCGGAGCCTACTCATCGTCACAGAGGTCGCGCTCTCGCTTCTCCTTCTCGTCGGCGCAGGGTTGTTGCTCAAGAGCTTCGTGCGTCTGCTCAACGCCGATCCGGGTTACACAGCAGCGCGCGTCCTTACGATGCTGATCCCGCTGCCATACAGTACCAACTACTCAAGCCCGGAGCAGCAGCACGCATTTTTCCGGGAGGCCATCGAGCGCACGCGCTCCCTGCCCGGCGTCGAAGCCGCGGCGGCGGTCAATGTGCTGCCCCTCGGCAACAGAGAAACGCGCACCACTTTCAACATCGATGGGCGTCCCCCGGCGGCTCCAGAAACACAAATCGCCGCGAGGAATCCGATCATCACTTCCGATTATTTCCGCGTGATGAGCATCTCCGTGCAGCGTGGGCGCGCGTTCACAGACCGGGATGCGGCAGACGCGCCGCCCGTCGCCGTGATCAACGAAGTCTTCGCGCGGCGTTACTTTCCGAACGAAGAACCGCTCGGCCAACGCCTCATCACCGACGACGAAAACAACAACCCGCTACCGCCGCGCGAGATCGTGGGCGTCGTCGGCAACGTGCGGCTCGGCAGCCTCGATGAAGAAGAGATACCTGAGTTCTACGTTCCGTTCTTCCAGTCCTCGGACGGCCAGATGAATCTCGTGGTGCGCTCGTCAACATCCGACCCAGCCGTCCTCGCGTCCGCCGTGCGTGGTGTGATCAAAGAACTCGACAAGGGGCTCGCCGTCTGGGAAACACGGACGATGGACGAGCGCGTAGCGCAATCGGTCGCGCCGCGCCGCTTCAACGCACTGCTGCTCGGCTGCTTCGCCTTCGTCGCCCTCATCATCGCGGCAATCGGCATCTACGGCGTGATGGCTTACTCGGTGACGCAGCGCACGCACGAGATCGGCATCCGCATGGCCCTCGGCGCGCAGAGCGGCGACATACTCAGGCTCGTCGTCGGACGGGGCATGAGCCTCGCGCTGATCGGCGTGGTGTGCGGTTTAGCGGCGGCGGTGGCGATGACGCGCGTCATGAAGAGCTTGCTTTACGAAGTGAGTGCGACCGATCCCTTGATCTTCGCGGGCGTGGCCGCACTACTGACTCTCGTCGCCCTCGCCGCTTGCTACGTCCCTGCGCGGTGCGCGGCCAAAGTCGATCCGATGGTGGCGTTGAGGTACGAATAAGAAGAATGAGGATGGAAAGGTAGAGGGAGGAAAAGCACCTGACGCTATCGTGCTTTCGTTCTGACCAAAGTGAGGGAGCTATCACATGATGAAGGAGAACATTAAGCGGGTCGCCGTCGTCACGCTGCTCGCGCCAATTCTCAGCTTTCAGGCAGGACTGTGGGCGGAGGCAGGCGCGAATGCTGAAGCACCGGCGAGCCTCGTCAGGAGCGGTTCGTTCGGCCCGCTGCGACTCGCGCCTGAGACGCTGACGGCCTCTTCTATTGCGAGCAGTAGTTCCCTCGCTCCCGTTGAGGCGCTGAACGAATTGTCGCCCGAACCCGCTCCGCAAAACAATCAGGAGCAGCCGGTTGAGCACGTGCAGAAGAATATTCAGACGCTCAAGGGAATGCCCGCCGCGCAACTACTCCCGGTGATGCATCAGATGAGAGCTGCGCTCGGGGTCAGATGTAATTACTGCCACATTGCCGAAAACGGCAAATACTGGATGGACGACAATCCTGCTAAACAAATTGCGCGTCAACATCTCCTGATGACCTTTGAATTGAACAAAGCCCGTTTCGGCGGCCAGCCCATCATCACCTGCAATATTTGTCATCAAGGTCAGGTGAAGCCAGTTTCAGTTCCGCCGATTGGGCAGGGCGCTTTCGCCAACACGACGCGCGCCGAACCGGATGAGCAGCGACCCGCACCGCTGCCAAGCGCGGAGCAGATTTTCGATCACTACGTTCGGGCATTAGGCGGTCAAGCTGCAATCGAGAAGATTACCACTCGCGTGACTAAGGCTATGCTACTCAGGTCTCAACTCGTCAATTCCGGCACTCCCAGAGCGGCGGTGATCAATCGCGGCGAGACGTGGACGATAGAGACTTTCCAGAAAACTCCGGGCCAGTATCTGGCTGTGATTACTACTCCCGATGGAGTCATTTATCAGGGATTCAACGGCACCGCCGGCTGGACCAAAAGCCCGGACGGCCAGCGCGAGTTGAGCGCCACAGAGATCGCGCGAATTAAACGTCAAGCTGATTTCTTCAAAGACCTCAAACTCAGGGACCAGTATGCACAAGTGAGCGTCAGCGGCACGGAAAGAATTGGCAATCGCGAAGCCTACGTGATCGAAGCCCAGTCTCTGGACAACAAAGCCGAGAAACTGTTTTTCGACGCGCAATCCGGGCTGCTCCTGCGCCGGATAGTCTTCACCAATACCGTCCTCGGCAAGAATCCAGAGCAGACGGACTTTGAAGATTACCGAGAAGTGGATGGAGTCAGGCTGGCGTTCACTGTTCGGGTGTCATTTTTAGACGACAACCACTTCGGGACAACGCGCAACTTCATAGAAGTTAAGCACAACGTACCCGTTGCGGATGTCAAGTTCGACATTCCTGCTGCTGTGAAAAAGGATGAGAAGTGATGGAGTGACCGCTGAGAAAGTCGATCCGATGATCGCGCTCAGATACGAGTCAGCGTGTACCGAGATCAAGGAGAAGTGGTGATGAGCAATCTACTGCAAGATGCGCGTTACGGCGCGAGGATGTTGTTAAAAAATCCCGGCTTCACGTTCGTCGCGGTGCTGGCTTTGGCGCTAGGTATTGGAGCGAACACGGCGATCTTCTCGGTCGTGAATGCCGTGTTACTCAGACCGTTGCCGTTTAAGGACGCAGACCGCTTGATGTGGGTTTGGGAGACGCAGCCGACACTCGACACAGCGCCGTTTACGCCTGCTGATTTTCTCGATTATCAAGCGCAGAATCAGAGCTTCGAGCAGACGGCGGCTTACTTCCGCCAGAG
>JACDEG010000350.1 GCA_013816505.1 Pyrinomonadaceae bacterium
CGCGTGTCGGGACCCTTTATGTGCCGCTGCTGAGCCAGTTAAAAGTTCCGATTGTGCTCATTAATAATCAGCACCCGGATGCACCGGATGAGTTCATCTATTCGGTGATGATTGACAATCTTAAAGCCAGCACGCAGGTGATGAAATATTTGATCGGACTCGGTCATAGACGGATCGCTTACATCGGCGATCAGGCCGGCTTTCAGTCCGATACCGAACGCTTTACAGGCTATCGTCAATCGCTGGCCTTCGCGAATTATCCGTTCCTACCGGAACTGGTTGTTCACGGCGATGGTAAGCCGGAGGGGGGCAGGCAAGCGATGGAGAAGCTGTTAGCGCTCCCCATACCACCGACAGCCGTTTTTTGCTACAACGACATGTCAGCGTTGGGCGCTTTACGCGCGCTGTATGGGCACGGGATCAGAGTCCCCGATGACATCTCGCTGGTCGGATTCGATGATCTTGCCATTGCCTCTTATACATCTCCACTGCTTACCACAGTAGGCCAACCGAAACAGCAAATGGGGCGCATGGCTATGGAAACGATGCTCAAGCTCATCTCCGGAGTTGATACTAAAGCCAACATCAAGGTGGAGGGAGAATTGATCATACGTGAATCAACCGCCCCGCCGAAATCCTGAGACGCAGGAGGAATCATTGATGACGCACTCGATGAAAAACTTACTGATCAAACCAGATTCCCTCTTGGATTCGTCGGGGGAAACGCTGAACGTGACGCCGGAGACTGCGGGTTTTGAATACCTGACATTTCGCGTTCGGAAGATGTTGCGTGGGGATAAGTTTTCGAGTGAGACGGGCGCGTGTGAATTAGGCATGGTGGTCTTAGGCGGACGCTGTTCGGTGGAGTCAACGGCTGGCTCCTGGTCCGCTTTTGGCAGCCGGGCACATGTGTTCGATGGGATGCCGACCGCGCTCTACCTGCCAATTGAGACGGAGTTCACTGTCACGGCTGAAACGGATTGCGAAATCGCTCTCTGTTTCTCGCGCGCCGAAGAAAAATACCCGGCGCGACTCATTACGCCGGATGAAGTGGAGATAGAGGTGCGGGGCGGCGCGAATGCCACACGCCAGATCAATCACATTTTGAAACCGGAATTTCCCGCACAGCGACTACTCCTCGTCGAGGTCTATACACCGAGTGGGAACTGGTCGAGCTATCCGCCACACAAACACGACGTTCATAATCCGCCGGATGAAGTGGATTTAGAAGAAATCTATTACTACAAAGTTGACCAGCCCGAAGGGTATGCCATTCAGAGAGTCTATACGTCGGACGGACGCATAGATCAGACGCTCACCGTGCGCGACGGTGAATTGGTGTTGATCCCCGAAGGCTACCATCCGGTCGTCGCGGCGCACGGCTACAATGTTTATTACCTCAACGCATTGGCGGGCAGCGCCCACTCGATGGCGGCGACGGACGACCCCGCATACGCATGGGTGCGCGGGTCCTGGGCTGAGCAAGACCCTCGCGTGCCGCTCGTGACCGGCGGCAGAGAGAGATGATGACGGAGCGAAAGTTCGACATTCTGACGATGGGCCGTAGCTCGATTGACCTTTATGCGAACGACATCGGCGCGCCTTTCCACGAGATCAAGAACTTCGCCGCTTACGTCGGCGGTTGTCCGACCAACATTAGCGTCGGCACACGCCGTTTGAACTTACGCGCGGCCTTGTTGACAGCCGTCGGCAATGATCCGGTGGGAGATTTCGTGCTGAACTTTCTTGAGCGAGAGGGTGTCGCGATTGACTTCATTCCGCGCAAGGCGGGACGGCGCACGAGCGCAGTGATTCTAGGCATCGAGCCGCCCGATAAATTCCCGTTGGTCTTTTATCGAGACAACTGCGCTGATGTTGAGTTGACCATTGACGATGTTCTCGCCGCGCCCATTCCAGAGAGTCGCGTCCTGCTCATCACCGGCACGGGACTGGGCCGCGAGCCGAGCCGCACCGCCACCATCTTCGCTGCGGAACAGGCACGTGCCTGCGGCACGAAGGTCGTCCTCGATCTTGATTTTCGTCCCGACCAGTGGCATGACACGCGAGCCTTCGGCGTGACCGCACGTTCGATCCTACACTTGGCCGATGTGGTGATCGGCACGGCGGATGAGGTGAAGGCCGGCGCGCTTCTGGAAGGTGTCTCCGTCTCCGTCGAGCATTCGCAAGTCTCCGGGGCGCGTGTGAGTGGTGACGTGCTAAAAGCGGTGGAGATGATTCTCGACGCAGGCCCTGAAGCCCTCGCCCTCAAGCGCGGCGGAGAGGGAACTACCGTTTACTTAAGCAGTGGCGAAAGGATCGAGGCCGCGACGTTCCCCGTCGAGGTGCAAAACGTTCTGGGGGCCGGTGACGCTTTCGCCAGTGGCTTTCTTTACGGCTATCTCAAAGGTTGGGATTGGCACCGCTCGGCACGGATGGGGAATGCCTGCGGTGCGATTGTCGTCACCCGTCACGGCTGCGCCAATTTCATGCCCTACGAACAAGAAGCCTTAACCTTCATCGAAGAGCGCGGAGGATTTTAAGTGCAGGCTTTTCTTGATGAGGGGGCTGATATCATTAGCCAGGTTGATATGCCCGAAATTAGCCGATTTTTCGGAATCGTCATCGCGATGTACTACAAGGAGCACGGCGTGCCGCACTTTCACGCAAAGTACGCCGGTCAGACCGGTGTGTTCTCCATTGTGGACCTAAAACTGATCGAAGGCCGCTTGCCCAAACGAGTGATCGCGCTGGTACTCGAGTGGTCCTTTGAGCATCGGAGTGAATTGATGGAGAATTGGCAGCGGGCGGTGGCGCAGGAGCCGCTGCGGCCAATTCCGGCTTTGGAATAGGAGATATTGATGCACTTCGTTAAGGGCGTGAAGTATTTGGCTGAATACAAGCTGCTGCTGTCTTTTGAGGATGGGAGCTTACGACAAGTTGATTTAGAGCCGCATCTCGACGGAGAAGTGTTCGAGCCACTGAAGGACATAACAAATTTTGAAAGCGTTCAACTCAACTCTGAGTTGGATACGATTGTCTGGAAGAATGGCGCTGACATGTCTCCAGATTTTCTCTATGAAATCAGCGTCCCCATGGCTGAATCATCTCCCCTAGTTGTTGCAACTGAAGGCAAGAACGTCTGAGAAGTTTCCGAGCCATCTGTAATCTCTTTCCGGTAGCCACCTGCTCCGCAGGCTCAAGATAAACTGTTACCGCTACTTCGTTGCCGCTTGTTAGAACCAGGACACGACCCGTCGAAGTCAAACGAGCTAACCAAGCAATGATGAAAACTCAAACATTAACTACAGCCCAGGCGCTCATCACTTTTTTGAAGAACCAATATGTCGAGCGCGACGGCAAAGAATTGTCATTCTTTGCCGGCGTCTGGGGTATCTTCGGACACGGCAACGTGGCGGGCGTCGGTCAGGCGTTGCAGCAAACGCCCGACTTCCGTTATTACCTCGCCCGCAATGAGCAGGCGATGGTGCATACGGCCACGGCTTACGCCAAGATGCGTAACCGGCTGAGCACATTTGCTTGCACGTCTTCAATCGGGCCGGGGGCGACGAACATGATTACGGGCGCGGCGACGGCGACGATCAATCGCCTTCCTGTGCTGCTGCTGCCCGGCGACATCTTCGCCCGCCGCAACGTAGCCCCGGTGCTGCAACAACTGGAGTCGGGGCACACGCAGGACATTTCGGTCAACGACGCATTCAAACCCATCTCACGCTACTGGGATCGCATCAATCGCCCGGACCAGTTGCCCTTCTCCCTGATGGCGGCGATGCGCGTGCTGACCTCGCCCGGCGACACCGGCGCGGTCACGCTCGCGCTCCCACAGGACGTGCAGGCGGAAGCGTGGGATTACCCGGCGGAACTTTTCGAGAAGCGCGTTTGGCACATCCCCCGTCCACTGGCTGACCGCACGCTCCTCGCACGCGCCGCGGAATGGATTCGCGCGGCGCAGAAGCCCTTCATCATCGCGGGTGGCGGCGTCATCTATAGCGAAGCGTGTGAAGCATTGACACGCTTCGTCGAACAGACGGGCATCCCGGTCGGAGAGACGATGGCGGGCAAGGGCGCACTCCCTTGGAATCATCCGCAAAACCTCGAAGCACTCGGAGCGACCGGCACTCCCGGCGCTAACATCCTCGCGCGCGAAGCTGATCTAGTGATTGCCGTGGGCACGCGCCTCAGCGATTTTACGACCGCGTCTAAAACAGCGTTCCAGAACGCGGGCGTGCGCTTCGTCAATATCAACATCGCTGAACTCGACGCCCACAAACATGCGGCGCTGCCGCTCGTCGCCGATGCGCGCTCCACACTTGATGAACTACGAGAGGCGCTGGCGGGCTACGCGGTCGCCGACGAGTACGCATCACGCATCGCATCCTTCAAAGAGCTGTGGAAGGCGGAAGTTGAACGCTTATTTAACTGTCGACTGGGGCCGCCCGTAAGCCAGAGCGAAGTCATCGGGATCGTCAACGGTTTTTCCAGACCTGAGGATGTAGTGGTCTGCGCCGCCGGCAGTCTTCCGGGAGACCTGCACAAACTCTGGCGCACGCACGACCCCAAAGGCTATCACCTCGAATACGGCAACTCCTGCATGGGTTACGAGATTGCCGGCGGTCTTGGTGTGAAGATGGCTGACCCCGCGCGCGAGGTATATGTGATGGTAGGCGACGGCTCTTACCTCATGATGTCAACCGAGATCGTCACGGCACTGCAAGAGGGCTATAAATTAAACATCATCCTGCTGAATAACTATGGCTTCAGCAGCATCGGCGGGCTGTCGCAGGCATTGGGTTCGGGCGGCTTCGGAACCGATTATAGAGCGCGAGGCAGGGAGAGCGGTCAACTAGACGGCGCGCGGTTGGAAGTTGACTTCGCTGCCAATGCTGCCAGTTTAGGAGCGCACGTGATTCGCGCCGTGACGCGCGACGATTTGCAAAAAGCACTCGAAGAAGCCCGTCGCGCGGAACGAACTACCGTCATCGTCATCGAAGTTGATAAAGAGGTGCGTGTGCCGGGTTACGAATCGTGGTGGGATGTGCCTGTGGCAGAAGTCTCGGAAATCGAATCGGTCAAGCGGGCGCGCGAAGATTACGACGAGGCGGTGAAGCGAGAGCGAAACTTCTTCTAGGTGGCGCTTAAGCGCTCTACAGTTTTCCCATCGTGAAGCT
Source organism: Pyrinomonadaceae bacterium (assembly GCA_013816505.1). Classification (GTDB taxonomy): domain Bacteria; phylum Acidobacteriota; class Blastocatellia; order Pyrinomonadales; family Pyrinomonadaceae; genus JACDEG01. The sequence goes on from JACDEG010000350.1 coordinate 5,187, forward strand.
AATTTAGACTGAGTGAGGAAAAAGTTATGCCGACGAACAATCGCTTGCCCAACTACATCAATGGACAGTGGCAGGATTCTACCGCCAAAGAGTTCGCGGACGTGATGAATCCAGCCACCGGCGAGACGCTGGCACAGGTGCCGCTCGACGGAGAAGGCGACGTGACGGCGGCCATCGAATCCGCCGCCGCCGCTTTCCCCGCATGGCGTCGCACGCCGCCGGAAGAGCGCATTCAATTTCTTTTCAAGCTCAAGCAACTCCTTGAAGACCACATAGAGGAATTGGCACGGCTCACCACGATGGAGAACGGTAAGACGCTCGTTGAATCGCGGGCGGAGTTGCGGCGGGCGATTGAAAACGTCGAAGTGGCATGCGGCATCCCGACGCTGATGCAAGGCTACAACCTTGAAGATGTCGCCAGAGGCATTGACGAGATGATGATTCGTCAACCTCTGGGCGTGGTGGCCGCCATCATGCCGTTCAACTTTCCCGTCATGGTTCCGTTCTGGTTCATCCCCTACGGTATCGCCTGCGGCAACACCTTTATCGTGAAGCCTTCGGAAAAAGTCCCGCTGACGATGCATCGCTTATTCGAGTTGATTGAGCAATTGGAATTACCGCCCGGCGTGTTGAGTCTGGTGAACGGCGCGAAGCCCGTGGTTGATGTGCTGCTCGATCACCCGAAGGTGCGAGCGATCAGTTTCGTCGGCTCGACGCCAATCGCGAAGTATATCTACACGCGCGGCTCGGCCAGCGGCAAGCGTGTGCAGTGTCAGGGCGGAGCTAAGAACCACGTGGTCATCCTGCCAGACGCTGACATGGAGACAACGACGCAGATCGTGAGCGATAGCGCCTTCGGTTGCGCTGGTCAGCGTTGTCTGGCGGTCTCCGTCGCGATCACGGTCGGCGAAGCGAAGCAGACTTTCAGGGATGCGATTGCGGCGAGCGCGGAATCAATTACAGTCGGCTCCGGCCTTGAAGAATCCAGCCAGATGGGGCCGGTCATCACACGCGAGAGTAAAACACGGATTGAAGAATTGATTGGCAGAGGTAAGAGCGAAGGGGCGAGCGTGCTGCTCGACGGTCGCGGCGCGAAAGTAGCGAACCACGAGCGAGGTAATTTCCTCAAGCCGACGGTGCTGGAAAACGTCCCTGCGGGCGGCGAACTGTCGAAGACTGAAATCTTCGGCCCCGTGCTCAGCCTCGTCCACGCCGAGACGGTGGACGAGGCGCTCGAAATTCTGTCCCAAAGTCTCTACGGCAATGCGGCCTCAATCTTCACCACCAGCGGCGCGGCGGCGCGTAAATTCCGCTACGAGGTGGAGGCAGGCAATGTCGGCATCAACATCGGCGTGGCCGCACCGATGGCCTACTTCCCCTTCAGCGGTTGGAAGGACAGCTTCCTCGGAGTCATGCACAGTCAGGGTCGTGACGCCATCGAGTTCTACACCGAGAAGAAAGTCGTGATCGAGCGTTGGCCGAAGCAGTGGT
>JACDEG010000351.1 GCA_013816505.1 Pyrinomonadaceae bacterium
CCGTACAGCGGCGCGCGCGCGGGGAGCGAAGGGGTGGAGCCGCCTATCGCGAGTAGATGGCGGGGCATGATGCACGGTGAATCTAAAACGACCAGGGTTCTAAACACCGTGGAGAACCGAATAGTGATACGACGATGCCAAGCCGCACTTTTGCTCACGCGCCAAACCGGATACAATCGGCCTCCCCTATCATCGTCGCTTCGGCCCAGGGACTCACTTAACCTATGTGCGAATTCAAAGTGTCAACGACCCGCCTCACGGGTTTATACCTGACCACCGCGTTTGTGCGGACACTCTTTGTGCGGACACTTGCGTTGATCCGGCGACATGCCGTTTGGGATACGGCCGCACGTCATCATCTGCTGTTGTTCACGTTGATGATTTTCTGCTACCTCGCCGGCACACGGGCCGCCGCATTTCAAACCGGAACGACGCAAAACCCAAAACCCAAAGAGGCTAAATCCGAAGCGGCTAAATCCGACGCGGCATGGACGGAACAGAGCGAGGCCGGCGAACAGGCTTACCAGCAAGGCCGCTACAAGGAGGCCGAAGCCGCTTTCAGAAACGCGCTGAAGCAGGCCGAGCAGACAAGCGGACAAGCAAGTGGGCAAGCCACGCGGCGGGCGTCGATTCTCAACAGCCTCGGTTTGGTGCTGGCTGCGCAGGGACGTTACAACGACGCGGTGCCGCTCTTTCAAGAGTCGATGTCGATTCACGAACGCTCACCAAACGCCGACACTCAACTGATACTCCAAAGTCTTAACAACCTCGCCTCCGCCTACTATAGTCTGGGGAGATATGCTGACGCCGAACCGTTGCTGAAGCACGGTCTGCAACTCGGCGAAAAAAAGCTTGGCGTCGACGACGCGGAAGTAGCGGCGGTGGTCAACAATCTGGCAATGGTGCTGACGGCGCGTGGCGTCTACGGCGAGGCCGAACAGTTGCACCGCCGGGCGCTGGCCGCCGACGAAAAGAAGTATGGCAAGCAGCACCCGAGCGTGGCGATTGACGCCAACAACCTCGCCACGCTGTTATCGGCGCGCGGCGCGTTTGCCGAAGCCGAACAACACTTCCGGCGCGTTCTCGAAGTCATCGAAAAGAGTTCCGGCGCGAACCACCCCGACACGGCGCGGTGCCTTAACAACCTGGCGGAGACGCTGCGCATGCAAAGCAAGTTCGGCGAGGCGCAGCCGCTCTACACACGCGCACTCTCTATCCGCGAAAGGGCGCTCGGTGCGGACCACCCGGATGTCGCCGAGACGCTGAACAACCTCGGCGAGTTGTACCGGAACACGGGCCGGGACGTAGAGGCCGAGCCGGTGCTGCGCCGCGCGCTGGCGATTATGATGAAGCGGCTCGGCACTGAGCACCCGAACGTCGCGCTGTGCGCCAACAACCTCGCGCTGGTCTACGCGAAGACTGGGCGCGACGCCGAAGCAGAACAACTGTTTCGCCGCTCGATTTCTATTCTTGAGCGCGCCTTCAGCACCGAGCATCCGAGCCTCGCCACCATTCTCGATAACTATGCGACGCTGCTGCGCAAGCTGATGCGTCACGACGAGGCCGTGGCGGTTGAGGAGCGCGCCCGCACGATTCGCACGCGACCGCGGGTCGGGTGAAACCACGCGAAGCCGCTGCCGAGCTCGGGCTTAACCGTTGAAGGGGCGAGTGCTGTTTGTCGATGTTTGCGCCAAGAGTTTCAAATGGCGCGGTTAAAAAGCGTGGGCGGAAAATTTTGAGATGATGCGGAAACCAAAATACCGTTTACAGCCGGTGCTCGATGTGCGTGATCGCGCGAAGCAGGAGTCGGCGCGCCATGTCGCCATGCGCCGCGCACAATTCGCCGCAGCGGAGGCCGAACTGACACGCCGACAACAGGCGGTTGCAGAATGCCGGGCCGAGCAGGTGCGGGCGCGACTGCGTATGGTGGAACAATCGAAGGACGGAATCAAGGCCAATAAAATGGTGCAGCACCGCACTTACTGCGCGGGCTTGAAAGAAAAGGAGCAGCACCTGAACGGTGAAGTCGAACGACAGCGCGCCGTCGTGCGCCAGGCGGAAGAAGATTTTGAGCAGGCCATCGTCGCCTTCGTCGAAGCATCGAGAGCAGTCCAGGTCATTGAAAAACATCGGGAGTCTTGGCGCGAACGTACCCGCCGCGAGGATGTGCGTCAGGAACAGCGCATCAATGACGAAATTGGCTCCATCATGCACACCCGCCGCGCGTCTGAAAAGTAACTCATCAGCACGTCCGTCGCGTCTGGTTAAAAACTTTCGACCCGTTAACGCCATGTTCACAGGTTGTCTGTATTAATAACCGGGAATATAATGTCGCCTCCCGATATAACCTCATGCTTATTGTGCGGTAAGCTTTGACGTGTTGGCTGTGTATCAGACGCCGCCATGTATTGATACAGCATTTTTTTCCTTGAGTATATACCCGGAAACTTCCTGATAGGGTTATGAGCGCACCTCCTCGCACGCAAGCGCCGCCTCGCCTCTACACATCCATCCGCGGGCGCCTGCTGCCTATCTTCATTGCAGGGCTGTTCTGTTATGTCGTGGCTTCGGTCGCCGGATATAGCCTGTGGTATTTCACCTATTACAGAGCGCAACGCGCTTCGCTGGAGAAGAGGGTGACGACGGAAAAGGCCGCCGTCATACCGCTTGTTTCGCCAGTTGAAGTCAATGCGCCCGTGCCGGAGCCGGCAGGCGTGCCGGTGGCCATCGTCACAACGCCGAACGCGGTTGCGCCGCCGGGCATGGTCATCGTGCCGGGCGGCGAAGTCGTCCTCGGAGGCGGCGAGACGAAGCTGCCTCTACGCCGCATGATGGTCGAATCATTCGCAATTGCCGAGACGGAAACGACCAACGAACAATACGCTGAATTTATAAAAGAGACGAATCACCAAACACCCGAGAGATGGATTAACGGGACGTTCCCTGCCGGAACCGCCGATCATCCGGTGACTGGCGTGACGTGGCAGGACGCGGCGGACTACTGCGAGTGGTTGTCAAAGAAGACGGGCGCACAGGTGCGACTGCCAACCGAAGCGGAGTGGGAACTGGCGGCGCGCGGGCGGGATAATCTGCCCTACCCGTGGGGCAATGAATGGAAAGACGATGCGGCGCCGTCATCGGAGACCGGCGGTGAAGTGCATGCCGTCAGGGATTACCCGCAGGGGCGGTCGCCGGTCGGCGCGTTCGGGATGGCCGGCAACGTGTGGGAGTGGACTGGCGACGCGGCACCAGGTGACGAAGACTCCTCGTCGGGCGTTAAAGTGATGCTCGCCAAAGGCGGCGCGGCCAACGAACCGAAGGCCATCATCAACGCCACCTCACGACAGCGCGTGCTCGCCACGACTAAATACCCGACGCTCGGATTTCGCTACGCGACGACGCTCCGTAGTGCGTCGGGCAACAATCAGGAAGCGGTTGTTAAAGAGAGTCCGTGACCCTGAGTCGACAAGCGCTCCTCCAGCCATCAGCTAAAGCAGGCGCGGAGAAACAACTCTCGACCGCCGCACAGCCGGGCCGGACTTGGATGACCCGCTGATTGGAATCGGCGGGGCCGGAAACCAATATCGGTTATGACTTTTAGCATCAAGGAAGGGGAATTGACCCGGTGATAACACAAACTTCTGACTTAGCGAAAACCGTCATGCACACAGAGAACACACGTGACATGATAAGACGCTGCACACGAGTTATTTCATCATTTGCTTTCGCAGTAATTATTTCGCTGTCCGGTTGGTCGATGCTCGATGCTTCGCCGGGTACCCTCACGCAACAGTCCAAACTAGGGCAGCAGGCCGAGCAGGATTTAAAAAGGGCGAAGGCGCAAGTTACGAAGAATCAAGCCAAAAAACCGGGCACTGCTCCGGGAGCAAATGCCTCCGCTCGCTCGGCAAATGCTGCGTGGGCGAAGCGTGCCGGTTTGAATGCCGTGGGCGCGCCGGCACTAATGGGGCGTGCGCCATTGAGACGCCGCCAGCCGCGAGGCCCGGTCACATACAGCAGCGAAGAAGTTGAGTTCACTTTCGCTGGCAACACTCCGGGCGTCGACATTTTTATAAACCGGAGAAAAATCGGAACCACCGACAACGAAGGCAAGTTAGTCGTTAAGCTTCGCTCCGGTTTGCATCGCGCGTCGATGATTCGCGCCGGCTACTTCACTCAAACCCGTCAGGTACAGGTTCAGCCCGAACAGAATACTTTCAACTTTCGCCTGCTGCCTTCCAACACGTCTATCCTGCAGAAGAATCAGGTTGCAGACACGAGGGCTGAGAATGCGAGGCCGGCTGTTGAGCGCGCGGTAACTCAGAACAGTTCGCTGGTGAACGCAACGCTGCGCAGCGAGGGCGCTCCGACCGCGAACGACGCTGCCGCGTCAGCGAACGCCGCCACCGCTTTTACCGCCGAAACCGCCATCAGCGAAGTGATGAATCGCTTCTTTGATCCGCAGCAGACGAACTCCGTGATGTCGCATGACTGGCAGCGCGTCGTCACCGAGACGAAGGCCCAACTCGCGCTTAACCCGGACAGTGAAGAAGCAAAAGCTCGCCAGTTTTTCGCAGCGGGGCAGCTCTCTTTCCTTCAGCGCAACCATGCCGACGCGCTGATCGCGTTTAGGAATGCGGCGCAGGCCATGCCGAAGTCAGTACTCGGTCATTACGGAATCGGGAACGTCTACCTCGCGACCAGCCAATTCTCAGAGGCGCTCGAGGCATACAAACGGGCGCTTCAGATCGACCCCAAGTTCGCGATGGCATACCGGGGTGTCGGCGACGTGCTGAACAACCTCGGCGATCCAAAACAGGCGATGCAGAACTATCAGCGCGCCCGCGACCTTAAATATTTCTCGCCCTCGATGGCGATGTCGATGGGTCGCATTATGGCCGACCGCAAGGAGTGGGCGGCGGCGCTCGACTATCTCGGTATGATCCCGCCCGAACAGCAGCACGCCGACGCGCTGCTGTTGATGGGGGATGTCTATGCCAGGCTGAAGAAACCCGACAATGCCCTTGACGCCTATACCCGCGCGACGAAACTGAACGACCGTCTGGCCGTCGGCTTTTACAAATTGGGAGAAAGTCAGTTTCGTCGGGGCCAGTACGTTCAAGCCGTCGAGTCGCTCGAACGCGCACTGGTGCTTGACGCCTACACCAACTCGCTCGACCGCGCGCGCGTTCGCAAGACGATTAATGAGGCGCAACGCAAGGCCCGCTGAAAAGCCGGGGCCATCACCCCAACCAGGCATCGCCACTAAAAATCGGCGAATGCAGAATCCGCCGCAGAAAGGCTCGTGACTCAATGAAGATCGACACGAAATCCCAGACCACTTTACCGAAGCCTGCCGTCTCGCGCGCGACCCCGGCCAACAATCAATCGAACACTTCAAGCGCCGTTAACGGCGACGGCAGGGAACAGCAAAGCGTCAGCGGCGGGCGCGACTTCGCGAGCGTGCTGGAGGAATCCGCCCGTTACCGCGGCGGCGCCGAAGAGTCGTTTGACTCGAACGATTCCAGCTCCGCACGACTGAAGGATGACGTGCGTCGTCACGACGCCGAGGTCGAGCGAAACGAGCGTGCGGCGGACAAAGCATCCCGCGCGAAGACGAACCCCGACCAAGAAGGTGATGGGCAGAGCAGCGGCGACGACGCCGACAAGCATCAAGCGGTCGCGAATCCGATGCAATTCCGCGAAGGTTTGCCGCGTATCGATTCCGGCGCGGCGGTAAACGCGCGGGCGATACTGCATGTCGTTGACCTTGAGCGGATCGTTGCGATGGTGCGGACGCAGAGCGCCCCCGGCGGACGCCAGGAGATTAGTCTTAGACTGTCGCGTTCGGTGCTCGAAGGTCTCCAGGTCAAGCTGACTCGTGATCCGAGTGGAAGCATCGAGGCCGAGTTCATCGCCGCCTCGGAGCGCGTGCGGGCGCAACTCGAAGCGCGGAGCGCCGACTTGACCGACCTGCTGCGCTCGCGTGGAGTCAACATCGCGTCGCTTAAAACTTCAATCGGTACCGGCGATTCAGGTCAGTCTCAGCATGAGCAGTCAGGCCAGAGCAGAGCTCATGGGGGGCCGTTGCAACTCACCGATAGCATCAATCGCGCAGATGCGAGCGGGGGTTCGCCGCTGACCGACGTAGATGATTCGGGGGTGTCAATATCGGCGTCGGCAGATGGGCCGACCTACCGCGCATAAATTCCCAAGCAAAGTTTGACGGTCTGAGATTTTAATCAAAGCCATTGAAGAGTTTTGAGTTTTCGGTTTTCAGCACAAAACTTGAAACTGATTACTTCTGCCTTACTTTTCATAGACCGCACTCGCACCAATTGTGAAACAGGATCAGACTATTCAACTGGAAAGCGAACGTGACGAAGATCACAGTCTTCCCGTCACCGACCCGTTCGCGATTGATTTGTTCGCCGCTAACCGCGCGCTTGCCATCGACGCGGACGGCGAGCCGCACGCGACCGGGATGGCGGACGCGGAAGTGATTATCGCCGACCTCGACAATGAAGCGGCGACCGTGGAAGAGTTCGCGCCGCGGCGTCCCTGGGAACTGAATCTGCCCCGCGTGACGCGCGTTGACCTGCGCCGCTCCGCCGCGCTCGCTCGCCTGCCCGCATCGCTCGCCGAAGGGTGCATCCGGGCAACCACGGAGGT
>JACDEG010000352.1 GCA_013816505.1 Pyrinomonadaceae bacterium
AGGAAGGTTTGATGACCAGCAGCGCCAGTCCCAGCAGCCACGAGTAGAGCGGACTCCAGTAGCCGTTGATGGCCATCTGGAAGTCGCCGCGCCAGTACGCATCGCCCATGTCTAAGTAAGAAATTCCATCAGGAGAGATTTCATAACGACCGTGCCAGGCATGGAGCGCGCCAAGTACGATGGCGATGCTCCAGAAGACTATGTGCAGCCAGCGCCAGGACCGACTTTGATCCGTCTCCGCCGTCGCAACGCTTGTTGTCTGCTGAGGAGTAGCGACCGGATTAATCATGCTGTTCTGATCGCCACTCTTACCGCCATTCTTACCGTCATAGTGTAGCGGCGGCGGACAACGATCATCACTACAGCATCCCTGACGGTATTAACAGGTCGCATCACAATCTTGATCTGCGGACGGACGGCCAACGTATATACTCGCTTAACTCAAGAAATAAACGTAGAAGTCAGTGTTACCGATTCGCTGCCAGCCTTCTGTCGAGGCTCCGATCGGCACGGCGCTAGCGACGATGATGTCTGCCCCTGCTTTCGCAAATGTCTCGATGATTCGAGATTTGACTGCTTCATCCGCCATCCAAAAGTCGTTCTCATCTGTTCTGAAAGCATCAGGGAATAGCTCAGCGACGATTTGCACCCTGGCTAGTCGTGCCCAATAGGCGTTGGCATTATTTGAGTAGCTAAGGGATGCCACCTTATCGCCAGGTTGGACCCCCATCTGCTTCAACTCTTCCGCCACCTGAGTGTACACATTGGGCGCAGTCTCTCCTCTGAGGGCAATATCCTGCGCTGTCGCGTAGGCTGCTCTGGCATTTGCAGGGCCAACTGCCAGACCGTACATCGTCACGATGATGATCATCACACACGCTATTAATCTGCGCGATTCTGGCAAGTCAGGGAGTCGCACGCTGCTAAAGAGTCCGATCAACAACAGTGTAAAAAATGACCCGATGAATCTTGTTTCTACATATACCTGCATATACATCGCGAAGGCCGCCAGCGCCGGCACCAGCAGCAACCAACTCGCCCCCACATCCCTCACCATCCGCCACCCGCGCCCGCTCATGTACATCAATATGAATAACCCGATCAGCAAACTACCGCGCAACGCGAAGAGCAGAAATGAATAGAGATCAGGCCGCCACAACATGTTCTTGATATGCCGGCGCAGGTCAAACCGAGGCGTCAGTCCCTCATTCCAATACGATGGATCGTACCAGTGCGGATACGTCCCGCCCACCGGTCCCCCAAACTCGTACACCGCCGGCTCTGCCATCACCTTCCGCGTTGCGTGCTTCGCGACCCCGCTCCCAACTGGCTCTCCTTGCCAGTGTCTATAGCCAACGTCAGCCACATACCAGGCATAGTTGAGGCGTCCACTGTCGCCAAACGTCACTCGCCCCTTCGCCATCGATAACGCCATCAGAAACGGACTGCTCACTAACAAAAACATCACCCCCGCCACCGCCACCCGCCCCACCGCTGCTCTCCTCACTGTGCCCGCCGCCCACACACTCGCCACTAGACTCACCACCATAAACACAAACGCCAGCGGAAACATCGCCGCCTTCGCTAAGTACCCGACCCCCAACACCACCCCCAACACCGCGAACGTTAACCATCCGCTCTCCCCTCGCCCGATCCGCACGATCAACCCCGCCGCCACATACACACACGCCGCCACGCACATGTCCGGGGTCACGCTCCGCAGCGTGATCAGCTCCAGCGAACTCCACAGGAAGAGCGTGTACCCCAGCACCGCCCACGCCCACGCCGGTAGAGTCATCCGTCCACTCTGCGCCGCTCTCTCCTGTTGCTGCTGAAAACGCATCACCTCGCTGAGGAAGAATGTGAAGCTGCCAAGAGCCGCCAGGTAGATCAGGAAGTTGACCAGATGGGCGACGGGGAACTCCCAGTAGGAGGAAGGTTTGATGACCAGCAGCGCCAGTCCCAGCAGCCACGAGTAGAGCGGACTCCAGTAGCCGTTGATGGCCATCTGGAAGTCGCCGCGCCAGTACGCATCGCCCATGTCCAAGTAGGATATCCCGTCACTTGCCATGACATAACGACCGTGCCAGGCATGGAGCAGGCCAAGTACGATGGCGACTAACCAGAAGATGGCTTGTAACCGGCGCGCACGAGGGCTATCTGTGGCGAGTTGTGCAGGGGCGATGACGCTCCTCCGCTCGCTGGAGTCTACCGTATTACTCATGCCGTCTTATTTATTAGAACAGTATTCCGCAGGCAGCTTGATTTAATTTTGATAGAAACTGCTTTAGCGCTCAGCATTTTTTTTGGCGGCAACTAAATTACTTTCCAGTGGGGTATCTTGGCGCGGAGCATAGATCGAGCGGATTCCCGCAATCAGACCTCTCTGCCTCGCTCTGATGATGTTGAAGGTCATCCAGGAAGGCCGCCGGATAAATGACACCGCATCAAACACAAACTCTAGGATGGCAAACCACATCAGCCACATCACACCAGCGAAAGTCATCGATTCAGACAATTGATTTCGTGCTGCACCGTAACTGGTGTCGTACACTTGTGCCGGACCGTTGACGCGGGAAGTCACTGTTCGGTGGTGCTTAAGCTGTAAATCACCGCATAACACAAGTCGCCATTTCTTTCCCACCTTCATCGAGAAATTAGTGTCTTCTCCTCCATAGGTGGGCAGTCCCTCATCGAAATACAAACCGGCGATTGCTTCCCGGCGATAGAGCATGCAAAAGCCTCCTAGCCAACCGACATCCATACAACCACTGAAGGCCGGCTGGATGTCCAACGGGACCACGAGGCCGCACCTCGCTAAAGCGCCGGGACGCCAACTCGTGTAAAAGCCTAACGTCCCACGTAATTTATGCCTGAACCGCATCGAGACCCCATAGTTCAGTACATCATAAGCCGTCGCGCCACCCACATCCTTCATCTCACTCTGCTGAAACAGACCGACTACTTGAGAGATGAAATCTTCGCCAAAGGTCACATCATCATCGAAGAAGCAAACCAGTTCCCCTTGAGTTTCTCTCAGTCCGACATTTCTCTGGCGCGTCAACCCTTTCTGAGATTGGATCAGCCTCAAATTCACCTGCTCGCCGGACTGATGCATAAAGCTCTCAACTTTGTTTCGCACAGATAAGTCTTCCTCGCTGCCATCGACAATCAGGATTTCGCTATCTCGGTAAGTTTGAGTAGCCAAACAATCCAGCAGATCACCTAAGGCCTCGGCCCGGCGATAGGTACAGATAATTATCGATACGAACATTGGTTTTTAATCTATCTGGTGTTGCCGGAAATTGCTCAAGCAGTCTTGATAAAAAGCTTCGTTTTGCGTGAGGAGAATCTGGGCAGAGAAATTTTTTATCACGCGCACCCGCCCCGCCGCGCCCAATCGCTGAGCCAGGCTGTCATCCGTTAGAACGCGAACGACTGCATCCGCAATCTCATCCGGTTGATCCGGCTCAATCAGTAAACCGTCTCGGCCATCCTCGATCAGTTCTGGCCCGCTGCCGCGTCGACTATAGATTGTCGGACAACCATAGGCCATCGCTTCCAGAGGCGCGAGGGCGAAAGCTTCAGCGTAAGATGGAAACACGGCTAAGCCCGCTTTCTGGAATGCCGCAAAGAGTTCCGCTCGATCTACGTGGCCGTGAAAATGGATACTCTTTGCCACCTCGCCATGACATTGCGAAAGCAGAAAAGCCTGCATCGAAGGCCCGTCGTCCGTGCGTCCATCCTTTCCGTAAATATGCAACTCCGCTTCTTTGCACACTTCAATAACGCGGGGCCAAGCCTTAACGAGCGAAACGATTCCCTTCTTCACCGTCAATGTTCCGGTGAAAACCACTTGCTTGCTGGACCGAGTGTTGACGAATAGATCCGTAGGAATATCAACAGGATTGTAAAGAATCGCGCGCGGACCTGAGCGCAGGCCAAACAGTCGCTGCGTTTTATCGGCCGTGTAACGACTGACAGAACACCAGAACTCGGCCCGCAGCAGCGATGCCCGCTCCAGCCAAAATGTCACGCGGTTGGTGGGTCGCCCCAGTTCAGCGGCGAAGTAGCTAATGGAACCATTCAAGCGCGCGATGACCGGCACGGGAAGTCTCGGCCAACCTGCTACCCATCCTTCCCAGTCCGGAACTTCGACTAAATCTATTTCACCACGACGGCTCCAACCGGCTACTGTCCGAAAGAGTTGGTGGCGGGCCGGCAACCGGCTGAATCGATGGTTAGACCGGCGCAACCGCCAGACACGGACGCCTTGATCTTCTTCATAATCCGGCGCAGGATAATTTGGCAAATACACGCCCAGTACCCGCACCTGATGTCCCGCTTGCACCAACACACGAGCCAACACTTGGGTCATCGTGCCGACGCCACCATGTGGTCCCGGCGGATACTCGTTGCACAAAAAGCAAATGCGCATCCGACTCAATGTGCGATTGCTCCCAGCACATCAACAATGCGTTGACCGGATTGTCCTAAAGGCAAACTCACTTCAAACTCCACCAGCCGACGACGATTATCCGAATCCAAACCAGGGTCCTTCAAATAAGCGTTGACGTGGTCGGCCAATTCTTCAGGCGAACGCGCAAAACGAGCGGCACCCAACTCGACCACCGGGCGGTAATGCTCGAACCGATAGTAATAATCCCAGAGCGGTTTACCGAACGGCGGTGGGCTGGCCACGTCGAACGCAACGTTGACGATGGGTTTGTTGTGGATGGCGAAGTCGAGCGTCATCGTCGAAGCCAGGTTGACGTTCAGATCGGCATAATGAGTCAGGTTCGCGAGAAACTGTACATCCTCTAAGAGCGGCATGACGCGTGACCAGTCGCCGGGTTCGGTGTGCAACCACATTGGTTGAAGATAGATCAATTCGGGGTAGTCTCGGCGCACCTTGTCATAGCGGCTGCCATTATCGACCGGCATCGGGCGGAGCAATACCTGCGGATTCCCCTGGATCCGCCCGGCGCGGATCAAATCCAGCAAGACCCTGGCATGTTCAGGGTCTTCCGGGCAGGTGCCGGCGTCTCCGCCCGAATAGCAGATCAGAGGTCTCGAAGGGTCTGCGCCAGCCCGGCCAAAGAATTCCTCGCGTGTCCAAAGCATTTCACTGTTTGTGTAAGGATCGAACTGCGGGGTGCCAACGATATGAATCTGTTCAGCAGAGACATCAGGATAATAGCGCAGCACTTCCCGGCGCATGTGCTCGCTCCATACCAGATAATGGTCGAACGGCGCGGCGATCCGACCCTTAGTGGTCAGGTTATCCCAACTGAAAATAAAGGTGGCCGTCGGAATTCCGAGCGACCTGGCCGCCAGCACCGGTGGGAGGATGATGGATGGCCGCTGGTGTGAGCAGAACAATACCGAGGGCTTGATCTTTTTAAAGAGTTGACGGTAGTGCTCAACTTCCGGCATCCGCTCCACCGCCGAGCAGTGCCAGCGGTCGAGCATATTTATCCCGCGCGAAGAAGCCGCTGCGCGTCCGACGAGTTGTGCGGTATGAACGGCTGCCCGCGCCCGCCACGAGCCACGCACCGGCAGACGGCGGTTGTAGCGCATGGCCTGAGTGTCAGCCCAATGCATCTGTGCATAGTACAGGGCCGTGCGCAGAGTGAAGGAGAGCGGCTTATCCGGGAAAGGCATCAGCGGCTGCCATTGCACCTGGTGTCCCAGTCCACGGCTATACGTCTCGACCAGATTTTCCGGGAAAACATGGAGGGCATACACATGCCCCTTCTCACCCGCCTGCTGAAGAAAATTCCCCAGTACAAAATTGCGCACACCCACCCCATCGGGCACCAGTAACAGCAAATTCATTCTTACTACCTATCTATATGCCACGAGCGCAACCCTTGATCGTGTCTGCTTGCCCCCACGTGGATAGTTCCGGAGAACATCAGGACCGGCGGCTTGATAAAGAGTTACTTTAGACGAACAAATTCAGACAGGGGCGACCGGAGAAGCAACGCTTATCCGAGTTTTGCCTCGGTCAGGAAATAATCATTGCCCCGGCAATCAATTTTTGGCGGTAAAGTTTCGCACCAGGTTTGCGGCATAATGAATGTCCCGTCTACTTTCTTTTGCGCCGACTTTCCTGAACCAAAGAAATCACCTTCGATGACCGTCAGGCGACTCGCATTTGCAACCAAGTCTTCAAGTTGGCTGTTCACATAGAGACGCACCGTCGTACTGTAGCTGTCAGGCGTCATCAGAAATGCAGGCACATGACAATAGAGCGTTCCTCTACCCGGTAAGATGTCAAAGGATTGCCCGGTCAGAAAAGTGGATAAGATGAACATTTGTTCCCCGTACTGGTTGAACACCTTCACCTCAAAGATAGCGTTCGTCAAAGTCTTTTCGGCGGAGGAAAGATACTCCATCTCGACGACCAACTGTTCGCCTGATTGAACGACGTCTCTTGGCACGCCATACTCGTCAAGGAGATTTAGTTTTTGAATCCGAACTCTTCCCCCGCCCTCTCGGTCCACACGTTGCGCCAGATCAGCCGCATCACCCATCGGCAAGCCGTTGATGTACTCAGCGACTGCTGTCTGCGTTTCGCCGAAGAAATCCAAACGGCCCCCTTTCAAGACAGCGGTCCGACTACAGAGATTGGCAATCGCCGCCATGTTATGAC
>JACDEG010000786.1 GCA_013816505.1 Pyrinomonadaceae bacterium
GACCGGCAGCTTACCAAGGTAGTCGAACGGCTCAACAATCGCCCGCGCAAAACACTCGGCTACAAAACGCCGAATGAGGTATTCTTCAAACTACCACTTGTTGCACTTACAACTTGAATCCACGACTCATTCATACCCCAGGGAAAATGGAGAAGTTATGCCTTCAATCAAAATCGACCGCCGCCTGTTTTTGTATACTGCTGTTACTTCAACAATCTTATCTGTGGGCCATTCGACTGACGCGGGAGCGAGCGTTCCTGGCCGCGTTGGCTGGGCCATCGGCTGCTTCAACCGCCCGTGGACCAAATGGAGTTTTGACGTGGCTTTGGATGGCATCAAGGCTGCCGGGTTCGGCGTCACGGGACTGCTCTCGCGCACGAAGGATGAGCCGTTTATCGGCTCTGAAGCGACGCCGGAATACCTCGCTAATTTGAAACGGCGAATCGCCTCCCGCGGCCTGACTGCAAACATGGGGGCGCTGCGCACGAAACACGACATCCCTTTAGAAGACTCCATTCGCGACGCGCGCCTGCAGATCGATAATGCTCGTTTTCTTTCCCTGAAGTACTTGCTCACCTTCGGAGTCGACCAGCCAGCACAATACGAACACTACTATCGAGTGATGACGGATGCGGCCGCCTACTCTCGGGAGCGAGGCCTTAATCTGGTGATGAAACCGCATGG
Source organism: Pyrinomonadaceae bacterium (assembly GCA_013816505.1). Lineage (GTDB taxonomy): Bacteria > Acidobacteriota > Blastocatellia > Pyrinomonadales > Pyrinomonadaceae > JACDEG01. Next base: position 685 of record JACDEG010000786.1, read on the forward strand.
CGGCAGCAGCGCCTCAGCGGCGGAGACCTTGCGCTCTTTGGAGAAAGTCAAGCACCCTAATTTCAAAATATGGTATGACGCGGGAAACATCATCCACTACACTGGCAAAGACCCAGTTGAGGAACTGAAACAGATCGCGCCGCATGTGACCGGCTTTTGCGCCAAAGATTGCGCGCGGCAGAAGGGTGACGTGATGATTCAATTCGGCGCGGGTAAGGTCAATTTCAAAGCCGTCTTAGCCACGCTGAAGGAGGCAGGATTTCAAGGCCCGGTGATGATCGAATGCTGCGCGCCCGGGGATACACCGGAGGTGGTTGATTCACACGCGCGAGCAAATAGAGAATTTCTGGAAAGGATTTTGAGATCGCTGTAGCTTCGGCGACGCTGATCCATGATCTTGTTCCCTTGGCAGATCGTACTCTCGCTTCAGCCTCCTGAAGACGATTTGATAAGGTAGGATTGTAAAAAAGCACGAGTACGTTGTCGAGCGACGCATCGCACGGGCCAAGCTGTTGCTGCGAACCACCACGTTGCCCGTCACCGAGATCGCGCTGCGTATCGGTTGCGCGAATCAACAGCACTTCTCGACGCTCTTTCGCCGGGCAACTGGCACGACGCCCACAGCTTACCGCGCCGCGCGCTGAAGCACTTCCCTTCCACCGCCGCGCTCAGAAAAGCGCAGGATTAGAAACACCGCCGCAAGAAGTTGAACGACGTGCGCCACGCACCGCCGGTATATTACCGCGCATATCAGTGGGGAGATTCGCATCATGAAAATCGAACAAGTACAAACTCGCAAGGCCCCGGCTCCCGTCGGTCATTACTCGCAAGCCGTCGTCTATGGGGGGCTGGTTTATATCTCCGGACAGGTCGCAACCAACCCGGCGACCGGAGAACCCCAGACCACCTCCATCGAAGCGCAGACGGAGCAAGCTTTGCAGAACGTTCAAGCTATTCTGCAAGCGGCTGATAGTGATTTGGAGAGAGTCTTGAAGATGACGATCTACATTTCAGATATCAGCTTGTGGGATGCGGTTAATACCGTGTATGCCAATATTATGGGGAGCACACGCCCGGCACGCGCCATCGTCCCCGTCAAGGAGCTTGGCAAGGGACTATTGATCGAGATTGAGGCGATTGCAGCCATACGCGCTGAGTAGGAGAAGCTCGTTATGCAGCCGAAAAGAAGCCGACGGGCTTACCGTCACGTTGATGTCTTTAGCCGCGCCCCGCTCTCCGGCAACGGTTTGACCGTGTTCCCTGACAGCGCGGGGCTGTCAACGGAAGCGATGCAGCGATTGACGCGGGAGATGCGACAGTTTGAATCCATCTTTTTGTCTCCGACTGATGATGCGCGGGCGTTCAGGGCGCGCGTCTTCACGATGGGAGAGGAACTCGA
>JACDEG010000353.1 GCA_013816505.1 Pyrinomonadaceae bacterium
CTCATGAACACAGTTCGCTTACCAGTACAAAGAATGACGCGCGAGGCGTTCGCGCCGTGCGGAGTGTTGATTGACAGTCGCGGGTCGGTAGAGATTGACCTCGGCAACGGCGTACCGAGCATGACCGGCGCGACTTCGGAGCGGCGACCGTTCCGCTTCGAGTTCATGGCGCGGCACAAGCGCACGATGCAGGTCTTTTCGCCGCTCGCTTCATCGCAGGCGATCATCTGCGTCGCGCCGCCAAACGACAGACGCGCGCCCGGGGTCGGCGAGATTGTCGCGTTCTTAATGGAAGGTAGTCTGCCTTACGCTTACCACCTCGGCACGTGGCACACGCCGCCGTTCGCGGTTGGTGAGTGGTATTCATATCTCGTCGTTGACCGTAGTGGGACGCTCGAAGACGATTACGAGTTGGTTGATTTGAGGGTCGCTCATAACTCAGTATGTGAAATCGAGGTTGCAGAGAGGAGTGGAGAAAGAGAAGATCAATGAGCACCAACCATTTCACTGAAATACTCAATTACCAGAGCGCAATGAGCCGCGATGTGGGCGAGATGCGCGCCAGGTTCGACGAAGTAAATACCCGGTTCGATGAAGTGCGTGCAGACATCCGTCACTTGGCGAGGAAGGTAGAACTGCTGAATCAGGATTCGTTAAACCTGCGTGCAAGTCAGCGTGATTTAGAAGCGCGCATGGACAACTTTGACAGCAAGCAGCCGTAGCTTCTGATTTCAAGGAGTAGATCGGCTATGATCTTAGGATGTTGGGTGCGATAAATGGAAGAAACCGGCTCACCAGCCAACACACTTGATCGAACAGCTTTCTCAATTTCTCCTCTCTGCGGCGAATCGGACGAAAAAGCCTACTGGCTGTCCCGGACGCCTGAAGAGCGGCTGAGACATGTCGAGGCTTTGCGACGGATGAATTATGGATCTCAAGCTGCCGCCCGACTTCAAAGAGTTTTTGAGGTTGCTCAACGCTCATGGAGTTGAATACTTACTAATCGGCGGTCACGCCGTTGGGTATTACGGCTACCCGAGAGCGACCCAAGACCTCGATATTTGGATCGCTGTTAACCATAAGAATGCCGGGCGGATGGAAACAGTGCTGCGCGAATTTGGTTTCGACACCCCGGATCTGTCGGCAAGTCTTTTCTTACAGGATGAAAACATTGTTCGCATGGGAGTGCCACCCATGCGAATCGAAGTGCTAACCAAAATATCAGGGGTAGAGTTTGATGACTGTTACGCGGAGCGCGTCATTGACACGATTGACGAAGTGGAGATCAGCCTGATCGGTTTGAGCCAGTTGAAAGTAAATAAGAAGGCAAGCGGCAGGTATAAAGATTTAGACGATCTGGAGCATCTACCCTAAACGCGAACGCCCTTGTAAATAGGGCAACCATAATTCGTTGATTTCTATATGGATATTTTCGCATTGTTCGCACCACTCAATATCGTTGACGGCCTACTGCTGGACTTCTTCAGCCGCGAGACGGTCAACTACGTCGTGTGGCCGTTTATCCAGATCGGTGCGGTCGTGACGGCGGTCGCCGTGTGGGCGCTGTACGCGACCTACCTTGAGCGGAAGGTTTCGGCTTTCATGCAGGCGCGATTGGGGCCGATGCGCGTCGGGCCGTGGGGTCTGCTGCAACCGATTGCCGACGCGATCAAACTGCTCACTAAAGAAGACCTCGAACCTGACAAGGCCGACCATTACATCTTTCGTTTCGCACCGTATATCTCGGTCGCCGCCGCGTTCATCGTTTTCGCGGTGATTCCGTTCGCGCCGGACTGGGGCGTCATCACCGACATCAACATCGGTCTGCTGTTCGTGCTGTCGGTCTCTTCCGTCGGCGTGCTCGCGCTGATACTCGCCGGTTGGTCGTCGAACTCGAAGTACGCCCTCCTCGGCGGCCTGCGCTCGTCGGCGCAGATGGTCTCGTACGAAGTCGCGATGGGGTTGGCACTCGTCGGCGCGCTGATGTTCGCGCGGACGCTCTCGCTCTCCGGCATCGTCGCGGCGCAAGGTTCGGATACGATGTGGTACATCCTTTATCAACCGCTCGGCTTCGCCATCTTCCTGATCAGCGGCATCGCGGAAAACAATCGCGCGCCATTCGATCTGCCGGAAGCGGAATCGGAGCTAGTCGCCGGCTTCCACACAGAATACTCAGGGATGCGCTGGTCGCTTTTCTTCATGGCGGAGTACGCGGCGATGATCGTTGTCTCGGCCATTGCGACGACCGTCTATCTCGGCGGCTGGTACTTACCCGGCGTGTTGCGGCTGACCGGCGGTAACAACAATCTGTTCGTTATCATCAGCCTGATCGTGTTCATGTCGAAGATGGCGTTTCTGCTGTACCTCTACTTTTGGCTACGCTGGACGTTCCCGCGCTATCGCTACGATCAACTGATGGACTTGGGTTGGAAGTGGATGATCCCGGCGGCGCTGATTAACATCGTGTGGACGGCCATCGCGGTCTTCACCGTCCAGGCACTCGAAGCGTGGGGCGGCATCGACACCATCGAATCACTGACCGGCGGTTTGCACCTCACCATAACGGGGCAGGCCGTAATGATCGTTTTTGGCTTCAGCGGCCTGTTCGTGGCGGGCGGCATGTTGTCGCTGCTCAACTGGCGCTCGCGTGATTTCAATTTGAGAAAGCAGCGGCAGCAAATCCGACTCGTCAACTCGCCGCAAGGCGCGCCGGCGGTGCCGCAAGCCGCAATAGCAGCAGAAGGGTAGAGGGAATTTGCGATTGCCGATTGCCGATTTGCGATTTGAAATCAATTCGTGAATGGCAATCGAAAATCCAAAATCGCAAATCGAAAATTTAGTGCTATGCCCGCAGTAAACGTCCCACAATCGACATGGAGCGAGAAGCTGAAGCGATTCTTTCTCGTTGATCTCTTGAGCGGATTGAAGCTGACGCTGAAGTTCAACATCGGTGCGTTGATCGACAAGGATTCGGTCGCCGGCAAAGGCATCTACACCGAGCAGTACCCGAAGGTGCGCCCCGACGTCGCGCCGCGCTTTCATGGTGCGCCGCGACTCAACATGGACCCGGAGTCGCACGACACGCTCTGCATCGCCTGCAATCTGTGCGCGCTCGCCTGCCCTGAGGATTGCATTGACGTGATCGCGATGGACATTGAGGTGATTACCGCCGGAAAGGCGCGTAAGAAAAAAGTGCTCGACGAATTCATCTTCGACACGTCGCGCTGCATGTTCTGCGCGCTCTGTCAGGAAGCGTGCCCGACCGCATGTCTCGAACTGACGCAGGACTTTGAACTCGCCACCTACTCGCGCGCCGGCTTCGTCTGGAACCGCGAGATGCTCGAACAGGGGCGCGAGACGGTGAAGTACGACAGCTAAGGGATGAGGGATGAGGGATGAATAAGAAGTTTCTGTTCGTCCTAAATTTCATCCCTCATCCCTCATCCCTCATCCCTTGAATTATGGTTTTGTCTGGCTGGGAATCGGTCTTCTTCTGGGTGTTCGCGCTGGCGGCGCTGGTCGCGGCGTTGCTGACGATCCTGGCGCGTAACGCCGTGCATTCGGCGCTATTTCTGATCTCGACGCTGGTGTCGGTCGCGGCGCTGTTCATCCTGCTCGGCGCGGAGTTCATCGCGGGCGTGCAGATTCTGGTCTATGTCGGCGGCGTGATGGTTTTGTTTCTGTTCGTCATCATGCTGGTCAACGTCGGCTCTGAGGAACGCGGCAGCGAGGAGCTTTTCAACCGCCCGCCGCAGGTCGCGGCCAGCATGGCCTTCGCGTTCCTGTTGGCGGTCGGACTGATCTTCGCGATTAATCAGGGCTACCGCGGCCTGCGCGAGCGCGACGGACTAGACAGTGCGGATGGTGTCGAGCAAATTCAGGCAAGGCGCGCCGCCGCGCATGGTCGATTGACGGCGGCGGCGACCGGCACGGCGCGCCTCTCAAACGAAACACAGCGCGTCGGCGCGAGCCTCTTCCGCTACGGCGCGCTGCCGTTCGAGATTGCGAGCGTCCTGCTGCTTGTCGCCATCGTCGGCTCGGTAATGCTCGCGCGCACCACCAGGCAGGAAGCGGCGGTCGATGATGTTGATCCGGATGTGCCAGGCCGGACGGTGAGCGCGGAATGATTAATTGAAACAAGAATACAGAACGCAGAATACAGCACACGGAAGGGAACAGGCCCGTAGCCGCCGCTCATCTTCTGTTTCCTGTGCCCGGTTTTCTGTATTCCCTGTTCTGGGTCCAGTCTCCTTAGAGTTGATCTTTTCTCTGTGTGTGCATTAATGACTAACCTCTTCATTCCCGCGCTCGCCGTTCTGATGCAGGAAGCTGTCGTTGACGGTAGCCGCAGCGGCATCGTATGGCAGGGCATCAGGAATCCCGACCTGTCGAAATTTCTTGTGATCGGGGCGCTGCTGTTCGTGGTCGGCATGGCGGGCGTGCTGGTGCGGCGCAACATCATCGTCATCTTCATGTCGATTGAATTAATCCTGAACGCCGCGAACATCAACTTCATCGCCTTCTCGCGATACCTTCAGGACACCGGAAATCTGAACGCCGTCGCCGGCCAGGTCTTCGCCGTTTTCATCATCGTCGTCGCCGCCGCCGAAGCTGCCATCGGCCTCGGCATTGTGATCGCGCTCTACCGCAACAAAGAGACGATCTTTGTGGACAAGATTGATCTACTCAAGTGGTGAAAGTCTGGAGTCTGGAGTCTGAAATCCAGAGTCAGTAAGACTCGGAATTTCGACTCCAGACACCAGACTCCAGACTCCAGACTATGTTCAGGCTTATCTGGCTCATTCCGCTTCTGCCGCTCTTGGGTGCCGCGATTAACGGGCTGTTGGGGCGGCGTTTTCGCTTTTCGGAAACCGTCATCGGTACGATTGCCGTCGGGTCGGTTGTGCTGTCGTTTCTGCTCGGCCTCGCAGCGGTCTATTCGTATGGGTACAGCAGCCACGCGAAGTGGCCGGCGCCTTACGTGACGAGCGAGGACGGCGCGTTCGGCTACACGTGGATTCCGGGCGGCGCAGTCGAGATTACGCAAGGGACGAAGGAACGTGCGCGCGTCGAGACCGCAAGGAAACTCAGTGAAGAGGCCGAGCGTGTGAGGGCAGAGCGCGGGTTGGGTCCTGGCGAGCCGGTCTTACTTATGGGGCCGGAGGAGTCGGAGCTAAAAGGGCAGGGCGCTTTGCTTGATGTCGAGTGGAGCTATCAACTCGATCCACTCTCTTCCATCTTCATCTTAGTCGTGACCGGCGTCGGCCTGTGCATCTTCATTTTTGCGACGGGTTATATGCATGGCGACGCGGGTTTCTATCGCTTCTTCGCGTACCTCGGTTTGTTCATGTTCATGATGCTCGTCCTGGTGATGGGGTCGAACTTCATGATGATGTTCGTCGGGTGGGAGGGCGTCGGCCTCTGTTCGTACCTTCTGATCGGTTACTACTTTGACCGCAAAGAAGCGGGCGATGCGTCACGAAAAGCTTTCATAACCAACCGCATCGGCGACTTTGGATTCGCGCTCGCGGTCTTCGCCGTGATCGCGACGTTCGGCTCGACGCAGTACACAAGCGTGATGGAACAGGCGCGCACGTACCCGATTGAACTCATCGGCACGTGGGGCATCATGTCGTGGATCGCGCTCGGTCTGTTCGTCGGCGCGGTTGGCAAGTCGGCGCAAATCCCTTTGTTCGTGTGGCTGCCGGACGCGATGGCGGGGCCGACGCCGGTCTCCGCTTTAATTCACGCGGCGACGATGGTCACCGCCGGCCTCTACATGCTGACGCGCACGAACGTCATCTTTCAGCACTCGCAGACGATGATGCTGGTCGTCGCCATTGTCGGGGCATTGACCGCATTGTTCGCCGCAACCATCGGCATCACACAGACCGACATCAAGAAAGTGCTGGCTTACTCGACGGTCTCGCAACTTGGCTTCATGTTTCTTGCGTGCGGCGTCGGCGCGTTCGTGATCGGCATCTTTCATGTGATGACGCACGCCTTCTTCAAAGCTCTGATGTTCCTCGGCGCCGGGTCGGTCATCCACGGCATGCACCACGAGCAGGACATGCGGCGGATGGGCGGCCTCAAGAAGTACATGCCGTACACGTACCTGACTTTTCTCGCCGGCTGGCTCGCGATCTGCGGCATCATCCCGTTCAGTGGGTTCTGGTCAAAGGACGAGATTCTGTGGAACGCCGCTTCGACGACGTACATTCCCGGCGGCTGGCTGCTGTGGGTGATTGCGACCATCGCCGCGACCTGCACCGCGTTCTACATGACGCGCCTGGTGGCGATGACTTTCTGGGGTAAGGAGCGTTTCCTTGATGTGGTCGCAGGCGGCCAAGCCGACGAAGCGCACGCGCACGCTTACGACGAAGACTTGAAGCCGCACGACGCGCGCACCGAATCAGCCGGAGACCGACCGCAGCACGAGCCGGGCGAACACGTCGGCATCGCGCACGAACTCGACAAGGGGCACGACCTGCACGGTTCCGGCCATCACGCACCGGGGCACGGCGCGCACGTACCCCACGAATCGCCACCCTCGATGTGGGTTCCGCTCGCGGTGCTGGCGGTGCTCGCGATTATCGGCGGCTTCGTCGGCATCAGCCCCGCGTTCAC
>JACDEG010000354.1 GCA_013816505.1 Pyrinomonadaceae bacterium
CTCTTTGGTGAGTTCGAGCAGCTCGCTCATGCGCGCTACAATGTATGGCTGCGAGATGGTTTGACTAGCGGCAATGGGCAGAGCATGATCCCCGTAAGCCCGACTTTGCAAAGCTTCCGGCACGAACACATGGCGAGGCACTTCGCGCATCGCGTTCAAGACACGTTCATCTTTGATCTGGTAGCGGCTACGCAGGCCTTCGACCATGCGCTCACGCTGCATGCGAAACTCTTCACCGAACATTGATTGAGGTGCGGAACTCAACTGCTCTCTTTTACTTCACTGTCAAATACTGTTTGTAATCGTGCTCAACTAATGCGAATCAAGGGTAGAAGTGACAGACTAACCAAGAGTTGTAGAATCGTTGTATGCAACTACAACTCATCGAACTCTACTTGTTAGTCTGCCGCCTCTACGATACCGAACCCGTTTTACAGTTTCAACGCCTATCGAACTTCAAGCCCGAATTTACCGACCAAGAACTGGTCACGATTTACTTGTTCGGTCATTTACATGGGTTGTTTGCGATGCGCCAAATTTACGATGACATTCACCATCAGTGGCTCGAATGGTTCCCCCATCTGCCTTCGTATCAGGCTTTTAACCACCGCCTGAACAACTTAGCTCCATCTTTTGAACTCCTCAGTGATTCACTTTTGCAGCACGCCCAACGTCATCTCTGTGCGTCGGATGACCGGCTCATTGATTCGGTTCCTGTCATCTTAGCTCGCGCCACGCGCGCAACTTCTGCGCGTGTCGCGCGCGAGGTCGCGGATAAGAGTTTCTGTGCGAGCAAAAACTTGTGGTATCACGGCGTGAAGATCCATCTCCAAGCTGCCCGCCGCGTCGCCCAACTGCCGATGCCCGAACGCATCTTCTTAACTAAAGCCTCGTGTCACGACCTTGCCGCTCTGCGACAAATGAACCTCACGGTTGGAAAGTGCGCCTTGTTTGCCGATAAAGCCTATGCCTGCGCCGAGACGAAAGCTGAGTTCGAGTCTCATCAGACGGTGCTGGCAACTCCAACTAAGAAGCAGAAAAATCAACCGCTTGAACAAACCGATTCATTATGGTCAAGATTTGTCTCGTCAATGCGGCAACCCATCGAATCGCTGTTCAATTGGATCATCGAGCAGACCGGCCTCCAGCACGCATCCAAAGTGCGCTCAACCAACGGGTTGTTAGTTCACTGTTACGGCAAACTGGCGGTCGCTTGTTTGCTCTTAGTTTTCTACCCTTGATTCGCATTGTAAACAGTATCCTGCAAGGTTCTTTACTGAAAACATCAAAGCTGAGTCAATCGCTACGGCGAGCTACGGCTGAAAGGAAGCTAACTTGTAGAGTAGGTATAAACCTAAAAGTAGGAGAAAGGCTGAGAAGATAGCCAATATGATCCGGTCCAGCTTGTACATGTTCCACCCCTGCCTTGAGCGCTCGAACTTTACAATACGAAATGACAAGCAAGCAAGAAGATGCGAACGTACCGATGAAGCTTTATCTGAACGCTATCAACGCAATCTCACACGTGCGCTTTTGCCGGGGAAATACGAGGAATTCTTAGCCGGAAAAACGGATGCCAGCTCGGAGGGAGCGACTGTGGGGGGCACAATCGGCGTCCGAGCTGGCACTGGCGGGTAGTATCAAATTTGAGCACTTAACAAGTTGTGCTTTCAGATGAGCTGGGATGTGATCTCAACCCAGCTCAGACGTCGGGCATTATACACCGGCCTCCCTAACTGTCAACATATTTTTGTGACTTAATGAACAAAAAGCTATCTACTAAAGTTTGACTTGATATGTAAAGAAGCGATGAACGATCATTTATCGAGATATAGGTTCCTCACGCTGCCGGGTGCCATCTGTGAAAGATGACAACTACTGCAACTTGAGATTCAGATTTCTCACGACGGTTATTGAAAAAACCTTCCGGCAAGTTTTTCGATTCGCCATTGGCTAAAACATTTTTGTGAATCGGTGGTCTCAGCACAATCACAATGCCGGACAGTCTCTGTCAGTCATGTCAGCCACTTCAACGCCGGTGACAATCAAATAACCTTTAATGAATTCATAGAATGATAAATTATAAGAAAACGACATCTAAATTCTGAGACTTCCCTCCTCAAAAGAAGACCTCTCTAAAGCCAAAACCTTTCAATACAGCTATCAATCAGGTGTTTGCCGAAAGACGGCACAGACATTGCCCAATGACCATTGGATGAATGTGACGCGTGCCTGTGTCTTCTTTACGTTTCGTGCTTTCAGAAGCCATGACCTTTGTCAGCAATTGGCGTTATCAGGCCCATCTCATTCAATCCGCAACTCCGCACCGAGCCAAGTGATCGCTTACCACAGTAAGCACGACGGACCTTAAACAGAGGAGAAGTTGAATATGTTTACCTTATTACTTTCACGCTACAAATATCGGGTAGCCGTGACGATGATGGGGATTATTTTCATCGGCGCGACAGCGTCAATGTCGCTCGCGCAATCCATCAACTAAGGTGGATGCCAAAATCAAGACAGCGAAAGCGCCGCTTGAAGGTGGGGTTCACTCCTTTCCGCTGAGTTATTCAACCGGTCTATCGGGGAGCTAGCTCCCCGATAGACCTCGCCCGGCGTCCGGTAAGCAAGCGACTGATGCGGACGCGCGTGATTGTAAAACTCCAAGTAGCGGGTTAACCCGCTACGCGCCGCGCGCGGGCTGGCGTACTCGTGCAAATAGACCTCTTCATATTTCACCGTCCGCCACAGCCGCTCCGTGAAGATGTTGTCAAGCGCGCGCCCGCGCCCATCCATGCTGACCCGGATTTGCGCCGCTTCCAGCCGCTCAATGTATTGCGGGCTGGTGAAATGGCTGCCTTGATCCGAGTTGAAAATCTCCGGGCGCGCCTGAGCCAACGCCCGCTCGACCGCCGCGAGGACGAACCCGATCTCCAAGCTGTCGCTCAACTCCCAGCTCACGACATAGCGTGAGTACCAATCGAGGATCGCGACCAGATAGAGCCACCCGGCCAGCAGCCTGACATATGTGATGTCCACTCCCCAGACGTGATTCGGGTGGGCGGCAGTTACCCCCCGTAGCAGGTACGGATACGTCCGCTGCGCGAGGTCGCGGCGGCTCAGGTTCGGGCCGGGAGCGAGGCCCACAATGCCCATTTCGCGCATATAGTGCTGGACGCGCTGCCGACTGATCTCGCGTCCTTCGCGCCGCAAGGCCACCGTGATCCGCCGCGAGCCATAAAAGGGACAGGCCGTGTACAACTCATCGATCCGGTGCTTGAGTGCTACCTCCTCTGACGACGGGCCGACGGCGTGGTAGTAGAGGCTCGCACGGCTCAAGCTCAATAACTCGGCTTGCTGCACAAGCGGCAAGCCAGCGGCTGCGCGCTCCACTAGCGCCAGTCGCTCACGGCGCGTCAGGGTCAAGGCCAGATTTTTTTTTGAGCCACGCAACCTGCGTGGTCAGTCGCCCGATCTGTGCATAGAGTTCTTCGGTCCGGCGCTCGTGCGCGGCGTGCTGCTCGACGCTCTGCTGTCTTTTGTCAAAGAGCGCAGGGAAGTCCTGCAAGGCTTGGTCGCGCCAGTGGCGCAGTTGGTTGGGGTGGACTTTGTGTTCCGCCGCCAGTTGCGAGAGCGACTTGTTCTCTTTCAAGAGTTCGAGGACGAGCTTGGCTTTGAAAGCCGAGGTGTATTGCTTCTTCATGGTGGTTCTTAGCCCACCCTATGATAGCTCGTTTCACTGTCTAAATTTTGGCGTCCACTATACCGGCCCGCGCGGCACCTCCACCGTGCCCTCGGCAGCAACGCTCACTCCCGGCACGATCACGTCTCGCGCGAAGTAGCTCGAACTGGCCGAGATGTCGCCGGGGAGGGAAAATCCGGGCCGGCTGGCAAGGGCGATGTTGTGCGCGCGGCCGATGCCTGACTCCAGCATTCCGCCGCACCAGACCGGGATGGCTTTTGCATGGCAGAGATCATGAATCGCCAAAGCCTGTGAGTACCCACCGACCCGTCCAATCTTGATATTGATAATTCGGCAGCTTCCTGTGTCGAGAGCCTGTTCGGCGCGCCTTAGCCCCGTGATACTTTCGTCCAAACAGATCGATGTCTGCATCCCGGCTTGCAGCTTCGCGTGGTCAAGGAGATCGTCATGATCGAGAGGCTGCTCGATCATCAGCAATCCGAAATCGTCGAGAGCTTTCAGATGCTCTTTATCGCGCAATGTGTAGGCGGAGTTGGCATCAACCGAGAGGAGAATGTCGGGGTGACGCCGGCGGACCTCTCGGACTATATCCACATCCCAACCGGGCTTGATCTTAAGCTTGATGCGTTGATAGCCCAGAGCGAGGTAATGATCAATGCGCTCCAGCAATTGATCGAGCGCGGGCTGAATGCCGAGGCTCACACCGACAGGAATCCGCGCGCGCGTTCCTCCGATTAGTTGTGATAAAGATTGACTTCTCGCCTGCGCCAGAAGGTCCATGTAGGCCAGCTCTAATCCCGCTTTAGCCATGTTGTGCCCGCGAAACGGGGCCAAACGCGCAGCCAGATCGGCAAAGCCTGCGATGGGCCAAGACAACACCGCAGGCGCGAGATAGTCTCTGATCACGTGATGAGCGGTGCCGACAGTTTCGTAGCTGTAGCGCGATTCTTCGGCGGCGACCACCTCGCCCCAGCCGGTTAGTCCTTCTCCTTCGACGCTGACGAGGAAGATGAGCCGCGAGTCGATGCTCCCGAAGCTGGTCTCGAACGGCTCGTTGAGCGGCAGACGCACGAGGTGGATGGCAACTCTTTCGACGCGAAGCCAGTCGGAAATAGCTCGCAGGGGATCGCTTACAACTTGGGATGGAGAGTGCATGGCGGGCGAAGATAGCAAATCATGGCGAGAGAGGCAAGAGCATGTGCAGCATCTGTCGCACTATTGACAATTCGCAGCACTTGCGGTACATACCTATTACTGTCACATAAAGGGCCTGCCCTTTTTCAAAGAAAGAACTTTCCAGCGATGACGCGACGACGACAAGTTCGCCTAATGCCTCTCCTGCTTTTCTTGCTGGTCATCTCTACATTCGCCCGCGCGCAGGAAGCGCCGCTCGGCGGGTTTGACGATTACGTGAACAAGGCGCTGCGCGATTGGGAAGTGCCGGGCGTTGCAATCGCCGTCGTCAAGGACGACCGGATTGTTTTGGCGAAGGGGTACGGGGTGAGAAAGCTCGGCGACCCTGCGCTGGCCAATGAGCGCACGCTGTTCGCCATCGGCTCGTCCTCAAAGGCGTTCACCGCCGCTTCGGTCGCGATGCTCGCGGATGAAGGCAAGCTCAAGTGGGACGACGCGGCGACGAAGCACCTTCCGGGCTTCGAGGTGTACGACCCTTACGTCACCCGCGAGCTTTCAGTGCGCGATCTGCTGTCCCATCGCAGCGGCTTAGAGCGCGGCGACCTGCTCTGGTACGGCACCGAGTACGACCGCGACGAAATTCTGCGCCGCGCCCGCTACCTCAAGCCGACATGGAGCCTGCGGAGTACATTCGGCTATCAAAACTTGATGTACTTGGCCGCCGGGCAAGTCATCGCCAGAGTGAGCGGCAAGAGCTGGGATGAATTCGTCCGACAACGCATCTTCACTCCGCTCGGCATGACCGCCAGCGGTACGAGCATTAGAGATTTGAAGGAAGCTGATAATGTCGCCACCCCTCACGGCGAAATTGAGGATAAGGTCGAAGTAATTCCTTGGCGCAACATCGACAACATCGCTCCCGCCGGCTCGATCAATTCAAATGTCGTTGACATGGCGCAGTGGGTGCGGCTGCAACTCGGGCAAGGGGCTTATCAGAATCAACGTCTCATCAGCTCCGGGGCGGTAAAAGAGATGCATACATCTCAGACCGTGATGCGCGCCGAGCCGCCCTATTCGCTGTGGTACCCGGAGGCACATTTCCTAAACTACGGGCTGGGCTGGATGGCTTTTTCGTGCAGTTCGACATGACCGAAGGGAAGCCGAAGAGCTTGACTCTCTTGCAAGGCTCTGGGGGGAGCTTCGTTTTAACGGCGAAGCTGTAGTCTCCGTGAATTCACAATGCCACAAGCGTGGCAATTGTAGGCTGGTGTTAAAGGTGATCGGCGGGATGGAGGGCTGATGGTGATGCCGATCGCCAATTGCATCGTGACCACTACTTGACTGGAGGTACAGAGAGCGATGAGGACAACGGGAATCATTTTTAGCTTAAGCTTAGTTTGTCTGCTGTTCAGTTTGCCTGTCATGGCGCAGACCACCACTTCTACTATTGAAGGAACCGTGACGGATGCTAATGGCGCGGTGGTCGCCGGGGCGGAGGTCAAGGCGAGCGGGACGACGCTTGCGTCCGGGCGCAGCGCCACGACCGACGCCGAAGGTTTCTACCGTCTGACGGCACTACCGGCGGGAACCTACACCTTGACGGTTTCACAGACCGGCTTTGCTAGGAGCACCTCCAACATCGAGTTGACGCTCAATCGCGTTGCGACTTTCGATGTCCAACTGCAAGTTGGAAGCGGTGTCGGAGAAGTGGTCAACGTCGCGGATGTGCTGCCCTTGCTGGAGCCGAATGCGTCTT
>JACDEG010000355.1 GCA_013816505.1 Pyrinomonadaceae bacterium
ATCAAGCACCCCATCGCGACCTTCTACATCCGCGTCGCCGGCGACTCGATGAGCGGCGCCGGGATCGACGCCGGCGACATCCTGATCGTCGACCGCGCGGCCGAAGCGTCAGACGGGCACGTCGTCGTGGCGCGCATCAATGACGAGTTGTGCGTCAAGCAATTATGCACCGGTGATGACGGGCGGGTGTGTTTGCTGTCGGCGAATGACCGTTACGTGCGTATTCTGATGATGGTGAACGGTGATTATGGTGAGCGTGAACACGCTCCCGCCGGGCAGACGTTGGTCGGCAGTATTTACTCCTGAGTGTTCACGTTCGTCAAGGGTTTCTCTTTCTTGCGCATCGATTCTCCTTTCAGTTCGATGCGGTCGGCGTTGCTTAACAGCCGATCCAGCAACGCGTCGGCGACCGTCGGATCGTTTAGATAGGCGTGCCAACTGGCAATGGGAAGCTGGCTGGTCAGCAGCGTCGAGCGTGTTCCGTGGCGGTCTTCGATGACTTCCAAAAGGTCGTGGCGTTCGCTTTGTCCCAGTGGCTTGAGGCCGAAGTCGTCGAGGATCAGGAGCTCTATTTTGGTCAGCGCGAGCAGCCGCTTGCCGTACGAGCCATCGCCGCGCGCGATCCGTAAGTCGTCGCACAAGCGTGTCACTCGTTCGTAACGAACGCTCCAGCCGTGACGACACGCTTGGTTGCCAAAGGCGCAGGCAATCCAGGACTTTCCCGAACCCGTTGGTCCCGTGATCTGCAGATTCGTGTGCGCTCTGATCCAGTCACACGTGGCCAGCCCGGCGACCTGCGCGCGCGCCAGTCCACGTTGATGCTTGTAATCGATGTCCTCGACACACGCTGGTTGCTTGAGGCGGGCGAGTTGCAGTAAGCGGGTCAGCCGGCGGTTCTCGCGGTACGTGGCTTCGCGATCGACGAGCAGCGCGAGCCGCTCGTCGAAGGAGAGGTCGTGCGTGCCACTCTGTTCGCGTTGTTCGGCGAACGCGTCGGCCATCCCCGTCAGCTTGAGTGATCGTAGCGTGTCGAGCGTGTGGTTAGTCAGCATCGTCAGTCCTTTCTGTGGTTGTAGAGTGAGACCTCAGCGGTAATAACCGGCGCCGCGCACGTTCTCGTGAGTGAGCGTCGGGCGGGAGTTCTCCGGCGTCTCGTCGACCGGCATCGGTTGCGCGTCGAGACCGCGCTTCAAGATCGAGGCGACGGTCGAGCGATGCGGGGCGTGCAGGGCGACGGCACGTGCCGCGGCAGCTTCCAGTCGCGCCGGGCCGAACTATTTAGCGAGATGCAGGAGGCCGAGGCAACTGCGATAACCCATCTCCGGGTGCGGCTTGGTGGCAAAGGTCTGCTCGACGATGCGGCGGGTCTGCTCGCCGATCTCTGAGGCCCACCGCAGAAAGCGCGACGGCGACCATTCGAGATGAGCACGATGCGCTTTCGGCATGTGATCGGCCACGGTCGTGTGCGCGCCCCGGCGTGGCGAACGGGGATGCGCGGCGACGCGCTTGCCCGCGTGAAAGACTTCAAGGGTGCGTGCCGTGAGGCGCACGTCAACTTCGCGGCGCACGAGCGGGTGCGGCACCGAGTAGAAGTGGCGGTCAACTTCGATGTGATAATCGATTGAGACGCGCGCCCGCTTCCACTCGGCGTACTCGTAAGGTGAGCGGGGTAAGGGTGCCAGCGCCGGGAGGTCAAGGGCTTCATATTGCGCGCGGCGCGTGCCCGGCAGCCGCTTGAAGGCGCGGGTGTTCAAGTCGCCCAGCAGTTCACGGATCGCGAGGTTGAGCGAGAGCAGCGAGAAGAAGGTCTCGTGACGCAGGCGCGCCAATATCCAGCGCTCGACGACCTGCACGGCGACCTCGACCTTCGCTTTGTCTTTCGGCTTGGAGGGGCGCGCAGGCAACACGGCACAACCGTAGTGCGCGGCCAAGTCGGCGTAGGTTCGGGTCAGCGTCGGCTCATAGCGGCACGCCTTCGTGACCGCGGCTTTTAAGTTGTCGGGGATCAGCAAGCGCGGCACCCCGCCGAAGAAGGCGAGGGCGCGAGCGGTCGAGCCTGTCCAGTCGGCGAGGCTTTGTGTCCACGTCGCTTCGGCGAACGTGTAGTTGGACGCGCCCAGGACGGCGACGAAGACTTGTGCGGCTCGCACCTCGCCGGTCGCGCCGTCAATGACCGCGACGGTCGGGCCGCAGTAATCAAGAAAGAGTTTCTCGCCGGCCAGATGCGTCTGACGCATCGAGAGCTTGAGGCGCTGGCGCCACGCGCGATACAGCACACAGAACTGCTGGTAGCTGTAGGCGGAATCGGGATGTGCGGCGGCGTATTCCTCCCACAACAGCAGGCGCGTCACACCTTTGCGCTTGAGTTGCGTGTGGACTTCGGTCAGGTCAGGTTCGCGCAAGCGCAGCCCAGGAGCGAAGGCACCCTCGCCGCGTAAGGCACGCATCAGCGTGCGGTCATCGATGTCTGCGGAGAGGGGGTAGGTTAGTCCGGCGTTGGCCGCGGCACTGACGTACTTGGCGACGACGCCAACCGAAATGCCGAGACAGTCGGCGATCTGACGATGGCTCAACTCGGCAGCGAACTTGAGTCGTAGAACTTCTTTAATGTGGCGCATGGATATCCTCGCAGTCGGCATCTTTTGATCTCCTTCACTCGTCTTGGAATGAAGAGGAGAGTCGGGTATAGCCGAGTGGAAATCCAGCGTCGTCAGGCGGGGGGTTGAGCGGGTGAGCAGGATTATGGCAGCGTGAACACCGATTATGGCGCCAGCCAAAAGTGTTCACGATCAACCAGAATCAGCGTTCACGATCAATCAGAATCGGTGTTCACGATCAATCAGAATCGGTGTTCACGCTGCGCCAGAATACGCATTACGCGCCGATCGAGATTGAGGAGGGGATGGACTTCGAGATCTGGGGGAGGGTGATGTGGTCGCTCAAGCAGCACTAGCGTGGGGAGGCCGTCGACGGGAGACGACCCCGGCCATCGCGCTGATCGATTGCAACAACTTCTACGTGTCGTGCGAGCGCGTCTTCAATCCGAAGTTGCACGGTCGTCCGGTCGTGGTGCTGTCGAACAACGACGGCTGCGTGATCGCCCGCTCGAATGATTATGTGGAATTAAAAGTCAATGTTTAGCGCGCGATGCGTGCAGGCAGTATCGGTAGCTCACGACGACCCTCGGTTGACAGTTCACGTGGTGTCGGGCCAGCTGGAGTCGGCACATCCACCAGTTGAGCATAAAGCTTCTCGACGGCCGCGAGCCCATCCTCGACAGCAGCCCGCTCTTCCTCTCGCAGCGGAATCTCCTGCATCATGTGTTGGAGATTGGCTTTGGCTTCCAGCAACTGTGCCTGGCAGGAGCCCTTTGGAACGTAGAACGAGCATTTGGCACAGGCCATCCGGTGCGGGCACTGCTCGAAGAAGTCATAAGTGCAGTAGCCGTGTCCAAGATCGTAATATTTCCACGGTTCCGCATTCAGTAAAGGTCTGTTCTGAATCGCGGCCTGATCAATTAATACGTTGATAGCGCGCACGTTACGCCCGAAGTAGCCCGCATCGGAGTAGGCCTGAGCGAGTTTTGTGGGGGTGATTTTCGCGTAATGCTGAGTCGATGAAGCAGAGCGATGTCCGAGCCACTCCTGCAATTCAAACAATGACATCGGTTCCTTGGCGTTGTAGAGCTGTGAAGCGATCGTCGAGCGAGCACGGTGACAGGTAATCCGACCGCGCGCGTCTGATTCGCTTACTCTAGCCTTACGACATAGCATCGGGATCAGTGAGCGATTGATGTAGCTTCTCCCAACTTGCTTGCCCCGATGGGAGAATAAGAAGCAGACCATCTCACCTGTTTTCTGATCAAGCGCCGGAGGCTGCTTGAGCCTGACTGGCTCCCACTTTTCAATCGCCTCGCCCACGAGACGATCAACGGGCTTGGTAAAGGCAGTACACGTTTTATTGGTCGGTACATCAAGCAGACAGACGGCCTTCCGAGAACTTTCAGAGGATTGATCATTGTTCCACCGCACACATCCCACACGAAGCCTCATGATCTCATTCTGACGCAGCCCGGCAAAAAGCCAGACAAGAATCAGTGCCCGTACCATCTCTACCGGGTATTGAGGCAAACGGATCTTAGTGCCAACCTTGAAGTAGCAGGCTGGCAGATCAGAGACCTCAAAATTAATTCCAGCCCACAAGAGCTTGGCCCAGATGTCGTCGGCAATGATCCGCGGATCGGGATGAATCAGAGCACGCACACTGCGGGGAGTTGCGAGAGCTCTGTAAGGATCAAAACGCCTCGGAATCCATTTCCACTCCTGGCAGTCGCGGAAGAAAGCCCTTACATTGCCCAAGTGTTTGTCCTTAGCTTGTGGACGGAGCGGCTTGCCTCGCTCGTTGATGTACATGCCACCAGGATTAGACCATTCGCCAACCTTCATTCTGTCAACTGCCGCCACATACTCAATGGCCAACTCTCTGATCCATTGGGCCGGGCTGGTGATCTCCGGATAGTGGTGTGCCAGCCAGCGACCGGTCTTCAAAATGCTGTAGTAAACGCCTGCTCGGGATGGAGGAGCCAACGTGGTGGTATTGAGCCACCGCCGGCACCATTCCAGCCATGCGGCTGGGACATCCGCCTCAGCCCGATAGTGGTGCGGGGATTTTCTGACAATGAGAGAATGGTGTAACGGTTCGTGAAGGATGCCCATTCTGACCAAAGAGTGGGAAAGTGTTTTGACGCCCTTTCTAACCTGTACAGTTCTGGATTGCTTGAAGATTGTTTCCAGGGTTTCTCTAGTCAAATCCTCAAGACGCGGGCTGCGGTTAAGCAGCATTACTGAATATAGAGCATGGGGAACGCCAGCTTTCACGCGACATCCATACCCTACTTTCGCCAGCTCAGCCTGGACACGCTGCAAGGATGCTTCCACCGCCTCGCGCCCGAAAACCTTGATGGCTAAGCGGGACTGAAAGAACGTCCCGATTTCGTTGATGCTGCTGAATCCGCACAACAGATAACTGATCGCGATGGCGTACTGCCGACAGTTACCTGACCACTTGTGGCGCACATGAAAGTCATGTTCTGTCGGACAGAGCACCTCAAGCCACTCAGCTTCGGTCCAGGCCCAGTAGGTGCTCTGGCGTTGATGCACCTCTCGGATCAGCAAATGGACGGCACTGTTGCGGGGAGCTTTAGCAGCGCCAGTCACATCAAGCACGTCATGGAGCGGCTGAAGCACAGACCAAAGCGCCGTCCGAGACTTCTCCGGCCAATGTTTTAGCCCGGCATCGAAGCGCTCGTTCAAGTCGGCAAGGGCCTCCTGCTCTGATAAGCGAAGACGCTGATGGCGGTCGTATGACGCGAGGTTAACTCTCCATTGCCAGGGAGAGTCAGGTGGCGCAGGAGATGTAGCTGATGCATTCATTGAAGGCTCTCCGCGATGGTCTTTGCTCGCCAAGCGTGGATTGCGTCCATGCCATGCTCGACTTTCGCCACTAGATCACGCCCGCTGAGGTGGATGTAAAGCAGCGTTGTCTGGACGCTCCGATGACCAGCAAAGCGAGCGATCTCATGAATGTCCCAACCAGCACGCGCGAGATCGGTCAAACATAGATGACGCAGCGTGTGTGTAGTGAACTGCGTAACACCAGCGCGCTCAGCAATGCCTTTGACGACTTTTGACCAGGTCCAGATTGTCAGGGGTTGAGCGAGATTACGTCTCGACTCGGAGAGGAAAAGAAGCCCACGCTCGCGGCTTAACGTGCGGCGGTGTTGTAGGTAGGCAGTATATAGTTGACCGGTCGGTCCTGAATATGGAACCGTTCTTCCAAGATGGTTTTTGGTTGTTTCAGCACGAATATGAATCATGCGATAAGCGGGATCGACATCGCGTACTGCTAAAGCGCATAGTTCTTCGCGACGCAGGCCAGCGTCATAAGCCAGAGCGAGCATCATGCGATTGCGTAAGGGTTCGTCTTTGGCAGCATCAAGTACGGCCCGCCACTCGTCGTCAGTAGGGATCCAGGGTAAAGGGTGGAAACGAGGAATCAATCCTCGCTCACGCTTACGGCCGAATCCTTTGCCCGGAGTGTAACGGCCGCGCCCAACGGGGTTCGTCTCGCGCAGCCCTTCTTCCATCAGGTAGTCATAAAAGAGTCGGATAGCTGTGAGTCGTTGTTGCAATGTGGCGTTAGCAAAACCAATTGTGGCGCTGGTTCTGCCATTATGCTTGGGCAGTTGACGCGGACGAGAGGTCAAGTCATGAATGTAACTGGCGATATGCTCACGCGAAGCAGTATCAGCTTCAATGCACGAGCGCGCGCAAAAAGAGAGAAAATCTTCGAGCGACCTGCCGTAAGCGACAATGGTGTTTGGAGCGAGGCCGAGATTGGCTTGAATCGTCAGCCAAGACTTGGCGTGTGAGGCGCTGGCCAATAATGGAAAATAGTTAAAGCGGATGTCGGGCATGAGCACACCTCGATGATGGCGGGACCGCAGCCGGTCAAGGGGCGAGCGTACGCTCGCCCCTTGACCGGCTGCGGTCCCGCCATCATCGAGGTGTGCT
>JACDEG010000356.1 GCA_013816505.1 Pyrinomonadaceae bacterium
CCGCACGTTGTTGCAGCATTCGAGTCTTCGGCGAGCGCGCGTGCGGTTGAAGCTGAGCCGCAGCCACTCGCCCCGGCGCGTTGGGATTGGAGCGAGGTGCGCCGCGTGCTGGTGGTGCGCCTGCGCTCCATCGGCGATACGGTACTGGCGACGCCGTCGCTGTTCGCGCTGCGCCGGTTTCTGCCGCAGGCACGCATCGACCTGCTCGTCGAAGACTGGGTCGCGCCACTGCTCGACGGCTCGCCGGACGTGGATCACATCATCACCATCAAACGCCGCGACACCGCTTCGCGCCTGATTGTCGCCGGGCAATTGCGCGCCGCCCGTTACGATGTCGCCTTTAATCTGCATGGTGGTTCGACGGCGGCGCTTCTGACGCGCGCTTCGGGCGCACGCCACCGCGTCGGCTATGCCAGCTATCGTTATCGACACCTGCACAACCACGCCGCGCCGCCTGCCTCTCAATTATGGCAACGTGACAAAACGCACTCCGCCGAACAGCAACTCGCGCTACTCGGTTGGACGGGCGTGCCGGTCAGCGACCGGCCACCGGCGCGGCTTGTCGTCACGGCGGACGCGGAAGCGCGTGTCGCACGACGTCTCCGCGATGTACGGCTCGACGGCGGTCAGGACTTCGCGTTGATTCACCCGGCGGCGGCGTTCGATTCGAAGACTTGGGCGGCGGAGAATTTCGCGCGTGTCGCCGAGTACCTCAGCGCGCGCGGCCTCACGTCAATCACCGTCGCCGCGCCGGGCGAAGAGAGAGTTGTTGACGCGCTCAGAAACCACGCGCGTGTGCCGGTTGTCGCGTTCACCGATTTGACGCTGCCGGAGGTGACGACGCTGGCGGCGCGGGCGCGTCTGTTTGTCGGCAACGACAGCGGCATCGCGCACATCGCGGCGGCAGTCAGAACGCCGTCGGTCATCGTCTTCGGCTCGTCGAACGTCGCGCACTGGCGCCCATGGACGAACGCGCCGGCGGAAGTCGTCCGCGAAGAGATGGCGTGCGCGCCGTGCCCCGGCTATACCTGCGCCGAGTTCGATATGCCGCAATGCATCCGCCGCATCCCCGTCGAGCGTGTCACCGACGCGGTGGCGCGGGTGCTTGAAGAGAGCGTCGGGCGGCGACATGACGAGCGACAATAAGTCGACAATTGATCGGGCGGAAGGGACGTGTTCGCGGCTTGTCGCACGTGACTTTCGTCGCTCGGTTACTTCACAAAATTATGGGACAACTAACGGCACAACGCGCGGCTGAGATCGTCGCGCGGATGCGCGACCGCACGGTGGTGGTCTTCGGCGATGTGATGTTGGATGAGTTCGTGTGGGGCGATGTGACGCGCATCTCGCCGGAGGCGCCCGTGCCGGTGGTGGACGTGCGGCGCGAGTCGGTACGGCTCGGCGGCGCGGCAAACGTGCTCGCCAACTTAATCGCGCTCGGCGGGCGCGGCGTCGTCTGCGGCGTCATCGGCGACGACTTCGCCGGTGAGCGAATCCGGCAGGAATTGCGCGGGGCGGGCGCGCTCGACGCCGACGGTTCGCTGGTCGTCGACGCGGGCCGCCCGTCGACCGTCAAGACGCGCATCATCGCGCACAGCCAACTCGTGGTGCGCGCCGACCGCGAACGGCGCACGCCGGTCGACGCCGCGATTGAGGCGCGCATCATCGAGGTTCTGCGGCGGGCGCTGAGTGCGGCGGATGCCTTCGTCGTGTCCGACTATGATAAGGGCGCGGTGACGCCGCGCATCCTCAGCGAAGTATTGCCGCTCGCGCACGAGGCGGGCATCCCGGCGCTGATCGATCCGAAGATTCGCAACTTCGACGCCTACCGCCCGGCGACACTCGTCACGCCGAATCACCACGAGGCGCTGCGCCTGACAAACACCGACGACGACACTGACGACGGCATGGCGCACGCGGCGCGTCAAATTCGCGCGCGCCTTGGCTGCGGTTCAGTGCTGATTACACGCGGCGAGCGCGGGATGGTGATTGTCGAAGGCGACAACGAGCCGGTCTATGTTGGCACGGCGGCGCGCGAGGTGTACGACGTGACCGGCGCGGGCGACACGGTGATTGCGACGCTTGCCGCCGCGCTCGCCGCCGGAGCGACGCTCACCGAATCCGCGATGCTCGCCAACCACTCCGCCGGAATCGTCGTCGGCAAAGTCGGCACCGCGACGGCGAGCGCCGATGAACTTATCGATTCGTTTAAACTCAATCAGTGATCCATGCGAGGCATCCTTTCACCGTTTTATTATCTCAGTCGAGATTCGGAGTCTGTTATGTCAAGCCAACTTAAAACCTACTTGACGCCCGAAGAGTATTTGGCAATCGAACGCCGAGCCGAGTACCGGAGCGAGTACTTCAACGGCGAAACATTCGCGATGGTCGGCGCGAGCAGACGGCACAATTTGATCGCCGGCAATATCTTCGGCGAGTTGCGGCAGCAGTTGAAGGGCAGGCCGTGTGAGGTATACACCAACGACATGCGCGTGCGGATTCCGGCGACCGGGCTGTACACCTATCCGGATGTCGTCGTGGTCTGCGGCGAGCCGGAATTCGAAGACGAGTACATCGACACGCTGTTGAATCCGACGTTGATCGTCGAGGTGCTGTCCGGCTCGACGGCGGCGTACGACCGCGGCCAGAAGTTCGGGCACTACCGCAACATCGAATCCCTGACCGAGTATCTGTTGGTGGCGCAGGACGAATGCCGCATCGAGCAGTTCGTCAAACAGTCCGACCGGCAGTGGCGGGTGACGGACACGTGCTCTCTCGAGAGCACCATCGAGTTAGCTTTTGTCCCATGCACGCTTCAACTCAAAGAAGTCTATGACAAAGTGTCCGTATGAGTGCCGCGCTCACCTCGGTCCCTCGCTCAAGCTTCATCTTCGTTAGTCAACACAGCCCGGCCAGCAAAACTTTCTCGCCTGCCTTGCAACCGCGGCAAGGCCCGTTGCATTCTGTCGATATGTCATCGAATCAAAGCCACGCATCAAGATTGATCTCTCACCTGCTGCTGCTTGTTGTAACTTTCGGCACGGTCGCCCCGGTTAACAACGCGGCGCGGCTGCAACAGACGCCGCGCCAACGCACCGTCACTACCGCGCCCCGCAGCACCGCACCCGCACCAACGCCGAAACCGACGCCGCAGACTCCACAGACACAGACCCCAACAACACAAGCTCCGGCACAGCAAACTTCGACGCCGACATCGACGCAGACCGGCGCGCCACTAACACCGAAGCCGACGACTCTGACGACGCCAGTCGCGCCGGTGACGAATCCGGCGAGCAACGGGGTTTCGACGCCGACGGCGCAACCTGTCGCCGCGCCGCAGACGCTCGAAGAGTTGCGCGCTCGCATTCAGGAGCGGTTCGCGCAGCCGCCGTTCGCCGCGTCGCACCTCGCCGCCAAGATCGTGTCGCTCGACACCGGGCGCACGCTGTTTGAACAGAACGCGAGCAAGTGGCTGCAACCGGCTTCGAACATGAAACTCTACACCGTCGCCGCCGCGCTCGACCGTCTATCGCCGGATTATCGCTTCACGACTTCGGTCTACGCTCTGGCGCGCCCCGACGCGGCGGGCACGGTACGCGGAGATTTGATCGTCTATGGCCGCGGCGACCCGACCTTCGCGATTCGCTTCACCGGTGGCACGACCGACTACTATCAGGCGATTGACGAACTCGCGGCGCGAGTCGTCACGGCGGGCGTGCGCCGCGTCGAAGGTGATTTGATCGGTGACGAAAGTTACTTCGCGGGCGGCCCGCTCGCGCCCGGCTGGGAATGGGATGATTTGCAGTGGTACTACGGCGCGGAAGTGAGCGCACTGTCCGTCAACGATAACGCGGTCGACATCGTCGTCAAGCCGGGGTTGCGTGCCGGCGATCCGTGCGGCATTACGGTCGGCCCGTTGACGCCGTTCGTGACCATCGTCGACCGCACCGTGACCGGTCCGCACGGCTCGCCCCGACAGTTGAGCATTAACCGCCCGCTCGGCAGTAACGTGATCGAGGTCGGCGGGAGCATGCCGCTCGACGCTGCTCAGTTCACGGCCAGTGTCGCCGTCACCCGTCCGGCGATGCTGTTCGCGGCAATGCTGCGCACCGCGCTTGAACGGCAAGGCGTAAAAATCACCGGGCCGACGCGCACCATCGACGCACGCGCGCGGGCCGCCGCGCCGCTTCCCATCGGCTCGCTGGTCGAGGTCGCCAACCGGCAGTCGCCGCCGCTCGGCGTCATCGCCGCGCAGATTCTGAAGCCGAGCCAGAATCTTTACACCGAGCTGGTGCTGCGCGCGCTCGGCAAAATGGCCGGCAGCGATCCGACGCTGGCGAGCGACGAAGCGGGGATCGAGGCGGTCAGGATTTTCCTGACCGGCGCCGGGATCGACCCGAACAGCGTGGTGATGATTGACGGCTCCGGCTTGTCGCGCGGCAACCTCGTCACCGCCGAAGCGACGCTCGGGCTACTCACGTTCATGAGCCGCCATCGTTACGCCAACGCCTTCCGCGACGCGCTGCCAATCGCGGGCGTCGACGGAACGCTGCGCACACGCATGAGAAACACCACTGCTGCGGGCAACGCGCGCGCCAAAACCGGGACGCTCAGCACGTCGACAACTCTCTCCGGCTACGTCACGAGCGCGGCGGGCGAGCGACTCGCTTTTTCGTTGATGGTCAACAACCCGCCCCGCGAGACAGACCCGCGCGCCGCATTCACCGACGCGATCACCGTGCTGCTCGCCTCATTCGCCGGGCGGTCCTGATTGAGCGACGAAAATTAACAGTAGACCTCTTGCAAAAGTAGAAATCTGTTTGTTTAGAGGCGGGCTAGCCCGCCTTTGCCCGTTACATTTAATCGTACCCCAGCGGGCATAGCCCGCCTCTAAACGGATTCATTTATTTATGTCACCGGCGCGTCCTGTCGATTGTCGTTTCAATTCTTCCGTTACCGAAGTAGATCAGCCGATAACACCAACCGACGAAAGGAGACTTATGAACCTCACGCGACTTCTTCTCATAACGCTGTTCGTCCTGAGCGGGACGGCGTTCATCAACGCACAGGAAAATAAATGCACCTTAAAGATTGAGCAAGCACCAGAGTTGCGCGGCTTCCGTTTGGGTATGACGTGGGATCAGGTGAAAGCATATGTACCTGGCGTTGAGGTGAGCTTTCGCTCCGAATTTGATTTCTACCAAGAGACGACGATTAGTAACTTGAAACTGAAAGGAATTGGTGAAACGGTTGCAAGCGGAGTGAGCTTAATCAATCTTGTTTTTGTGGATAACAAACTTATTCACATCAGGGTTGACTATAGTGACCCCATCGAATGGAAAAGCGCCGACGAGTTTTCAGCCAAAGTCAGCAACGCGTTACGCCTTCCAAACGCATGGCAGAGCGGTACAGAGGGGAATGAACAACAGCTTGAGTGTGACGGCTTTCAAGTTAAAACATCTCCTAATCAGATCGGCCTAAGCGTTTCAGGTGCGCTCGAAAACATGAGACGCCGCATGAATCAGGAGCGAGAAAAGCGAAAGGAAGAGCGTCGCAAAGCTTTCAAGCCATGACTAATATGCGATTCACCAAACTTCACGGCTACGGCAACGACTACATCATAATCGAGGCCGGGCAACTGGCGGGCGTCGATTCACTCGGCGAGTTTGTGCGGCGCATCTGTCACCGGCATTACGGTGCGGGCGCGGATGGCGTGGCGCTGATCGACAAAGTTTCAAGCGACAATGCGAGCGACGGTGAAAGCGTGTTGGGCGACTTCGCGGTGCGCATCTTTAATCCGGACGGCAGCGAGGCGGCGATGTCGGGGAACGGCACGCGCTGCGCTGCCGCGTACCTCTATCATCAAAAGCTGTGGTCGGCGGAAGAGTTGCGACTGGCGACGCGCGCCGGCATCAAGCTATATCGTCTGCGCGAACAACCGGGCGAGGGCCGTTATCGATTTGAGGCTGAGATCGGGAAGCCGCTCTTTGACAGCGCGTCGATTCCGATGCTGACCGGCGAGCCGCTGCCGCAGGTTAAGAATTATCCGCTCGCGGTCGGCGAAGGTGAAACGGTTACTATCACCGCTCTCCAAATGTGTAACCCGAACTGCTGCGTCTTGGTCGAGGATTTCAGTGCGGTTGATTGGCGTCGGCTGGGAAGTTTGATCGAGCCGCACCGCCAATTCCCCGAACGAACCAACGTCGAGTTTATCATCGTGCGCGACCGCCAACACATCGAGGCGCGCGTTTGGGAGCGCGGCGTCGGCGAGACGCTTTCATCGGGTACAGGCGCGTGCGCGGCGGCGGTCGCGGCGACACTCAACGACCTGACCGGGCGGCGCGTCCGCGTCGAAATGCTAGGCGGACTGCTCGAAGTCGAATGGCGCGACGATGGTGAAGTGCTGCTGACCGGAACCGCCGAGATCATCTATACCGGCGAGTGGCGCGCCGAAAAAGTGAAAGGATGACAGGTGAAAAAGATGCGTTGATGCGTTGTCAAGAGACGAATCGGGTAGGTTGCCTGTCGCCGCGCCTGCCCCCTTG
>JACDEG010000357.1 GCA_013816505.1 Pyrinomonadaceae bacterium
GCCGCGCGCCACCGCGTCAAACGGCAGCACGCCGAGCCAGGGGAAATAACTGAAGCCGCCAAAGTAATTCAATTCCCGACGCTCGTTTAAGCGTCATTGTCGTTAACAGAAAAAGGCCCACGTCTCAACGCCGAGACGTGGGCCTTTCGGTTTGTCGAATCTCTCTTTTACTCAACCGTGACAGGTAAATGGTGACAGGTGACAGGACAAGCAGAAAAGATGCGGTGTTCTTCAGCGGTTACGTTATTCACCAGTGCTGTGTATCTGCACCCGCACGCTGTGGAACATCGCCACGAGAGCGCGAGGTCGCGGGCTGAAATGGGACGGGGCTGGTTCTTTCCTGTCACCTGTCACTTGTCACCTGTCACTTTTAAGTCTTTTAGCTAATCTGCCGCAGCGTGATTCTCTCTTTGGAAACGCTCGCCTGCCGCTCGGAGGTAAGCTTCTCCAACTCTTCGACGTGCAGTTGCTCCTGGTGAATCTGCTCCTCAAGTTGGAAGCGCGTCGGCAACTCATCATCCGTACACGAGCGCCAGGCTTCGACGTACGTATTCAGCGCCTCGCGCTCAAGTTCCAATCCCTGAAGCAGCATTTCCGCCAACCCGGTCGATTGCCGAATCACCGCCGGCTCGACGGTCGGCGTCCCGCCGAGGGCGACGATCTTATCGCCGAGCATGGTCGCGTGGGCGTGTGCCTCTTCGCTCTGGGCGCGGAAAAATGGGCGGTAGACTTCTCGCTCCGTGCCGGTCACGAGAAAGCTGTGATGTAAGTATTGAATCATGCCGGCAAGCTCAAGGCTGAGCGCGCGGTTAAGGTTATCGATCAATTCGGTGTTGGTCATTACTCTTCCCTCTCAGAAGTTTAATCAGTCAGTCACAATATATTCGCGGGATATACGGATGATACCGTTAACTGGCAGGTGGTGGCAACGTGCCGGCTAGGTGACGGCGCCGCCGTCGACGATCACCACTTCACCGTTCATAAAACTGTTACGGTCGCTGACCATGAATGCGGCATATTCAGCCAACTCTTCGGGCCGGCCCGGTCGTTTGCTCGCCGCCCAGAAGTCGTGCATCTGAAGCAGACGTTCGGGCAGCGTGTGCGCCAGGTCGGTGTCGAAAATTCCGGCGGCGATAGCGTTCACGGAAATCCCGAAGTTTGAGGCTTCGCGCGACAGGCATTTGGTGAAGCCGATCACGGCGGCCTTTGACGTCGCGTAATGCACCGATGTCGGGAGCGCACGAATCGCGCCGATGGAGGTGATGTTGAGGATGCTTCCTTTACGCTGCCGAATCATCTGCTTGTAGATCGGCTTCGTGACCGCGAACAATCCGTTGACGTTCGTGTCGATGACTTCGTCCCAGGCGCGGTCGGTGGTCGTCGCAAAGTTGTCGCTGCGGTTGATGGCGGCGTTGTTAACCAGCACGTCGATGCCGCCCCACGCCTCGGTCAACTCGCGCGTCAGCTTCTTTAATCCGACGCGATCAGTGACGGGGATTTTGTGGGCCCTCGCTCGACGCCCGAACGATTGGATTTTGTCTATGATGTTTTCGGCGAGGTCGTCGCGCGAATGGTAGTTGAAAGCGACATCGGCGCCCTCGCGCGCGAAGACTTCGCACAGCGCCGCGCCGATGCCGCGCGTGCCGCCGGTGATAAAGGCGCGTTTCCCTTCAAGCAGCAGACTCAAAACTTTGCCGGTCTCCAAAAAGCCCGCTTCTATTAGGAGGAAGCGGGCGGCGGTCGATGGAACGGTGTCGATTAAAGCCCGAACGGCGCGGGTGCGTCAACGTCGGTGAGGGATTCAGGCCGAACGCACTTCGATTGGCATCGCGAATGGCTCTTCTTCGGTCATCACGGGCGACGGGATCAGGGCCGTAATCTCCTCGACGATGCGGCGTGTCGCGTCGGGAATTGCCATCCCGGCGGTCGCTGCGCGCAACGCCGCATAGTAGCGCGCATCGTCGGCCATACGGCGCACCACCGGCACCACGTCCGCCGCGCGTTGCAGCAAAACCCCGGCGCCGAGCTTGACCAGCATGTTGGCCGCGCCTAACTCCTGCGGCATCGGCGTCGTCGTTGCGTCGGCGATGATTGGTACGCGGCAGGCCAGCGCCTCGAACGTCGTCAACCCGCCAAGCTTTGAAACCATCACGTTGGCCGCCTGCATCAACTGCTCGACGTGCTCTGAGTAGCCGATGACCTTGACGGGGAACCGTGCGGAGGCAGCGAGCGATTCGGCCTCGGCGCGTAACTCTTCATTCTTGCCGGCAAGGAAAATCGCCTGCACGTTCAACTCGCCACGCACCAACTCGCGAAAAATTCCGGGGATGTTGCCGCCGCCGATCCACCCGGCGTTAACGAACACGGTGAATTTCAGCGGGTCGAGGCCGAGGGCACGCCGTGCCGCTTGTGCCGCGCGCTCGTCCGGCAACTCGAACTTCGGATGCACCGGCATGCCAGAGACTTTGATCCGCTCCGGCGCGACGCCGTAGTCGATCAACTGCCGACGCGCCTCTTCACTTGCCACGAGGTAGAGGCGCACATCGTCGCACGCCCATCCACGCCAGAAACCGTAGCACGGGTCGGTCACGACCGTGACCAGCGGAATTTTATCGGCGAGGCCCAGTTCCTTGAGCACGCGCCCGAAGACGTGCTGCGTCATCGGATGCACGCTGACGACGACGTGCGGGCACCAACGTTCGAACAAATCCTCCATGTAGCCGACCGTGCGGCGGTAGAAGAAGTCTCGCGTCTCCGGGCGAAAACGGTTGATCGCCCAGTAGCAGTATTTCATCCAGTGCTGCCGGTGACGGAGTATCCAATTGTAGAGTCCGACGAGTTTTCCGATGACCGAGTGCGATTCTTCGACGGCCCGCACCACACGCACCGCGTACGAGTCGGCGTGAAAAAACTTCTGCACCCCGGCGACAATCGCCGCCGCCGCCGAGCGGTGTCCACCGCCGGTGTCGGACGAGATGATCAGAATTTTTGGCACTCGTGAGCGGAACATGAATTAGTTTTGAGTTTTCAGTTTGAACTCTCAGCTGCGGTTCCAGAGTTGAAAACCGCTTACGCTTTCGCGACGACACCTTCGGACTGCGCGGCGTCGCGGTCGATCTGCTGACGCGACTTCTTCATCTCGCGCTCAAGCCGCTTGATCTGAATCAAGTGCTTCGGGTTGAAGGGCAGGCTCGGATAGTAGCTGTTCGATTCATGCGTGCAGAAACAACCGTCGCCGGCTTTCGCGCGGCGCGCCTGCATCGCCGGCGACAGCCACAGCTTTTGGAAGTTCCAGTCATAGTCGCGCAGGTTCCCGACCGCTTCAAGATTCTCGCACGACGAAACGGTGCCTTCATCATAGATTACGCCGCCGGCGGTCCCGGCGTAGCAGGTCATCTGCGCCTTCTGTTCTTCCTGCGCCTTCGCAATCAGACCGTGCATGTAAATGTCGATGGCCGCTTTGAAGAACCCGGCGTCGCCGCCGTAATTGTTTTTAATCGCCGCGTGGCGCGAGTCGTCGTCGATCATCCGCGCGAGACTGGCATAGCGCGAGTGGTCGATGTCCAACTCCTTCGGGTCGGCTGACGGCGGGCGAATGTAGTTGAAGTTGACCTTGTCAGGCTTCAGGTCGTACTTCAAAAAGTCGTACCACTCGAAGATGGTGTCTTGATTCGAGTTCATAAAGCAGGTGCAGGTCTGGATGTCGAGCCGCGGATATTCGCGCTTGACCGCCTGGAGTTGCCGCGCGGTGTCAATGGCGATATTCCAGGAGCCGGGCTTCTGGCGAATCTTTTCGTGTTGCGCTGCGAGGCCGTCGATGCCGAGCGCGACCGTCACGTTCAAGTTCGGGCACTCTTCAAGGATGCGCGTCACGTCCGGAAGAATGCGCTTCTGAATCTGCCCGTTCGACATCAGGTAGACCGACTCGAGCTTATTGTTTTGGTAGAAGGCGCGCACGATCTCCGGCAAATCCTTACGCGTGAACGGCTCGCCGCCCGCGAGGATGAGCACGCCGAGGTTACCCCCTAATGTTTCGGAGACGCGCTCGATCTCTTCCGTCTTCATCTGAAGTTTCTTGCGTGGCCGGTCGTCAAGTTCTTCGGTGAAGAAGCAGTGCGTGCAGCGCATGTCGCACACGGACGTCACGAGGATGTTCAGCAGCACCGGCGCAAAGGGTTGGCCGAGCGCGAGTTTGGCGTAACGTTTGAGTAGTTCTTTGGTTGTGTAATCCATCTTAAACCTTTGTTCGGCGCGCGGCAGCCCGCGCAATCGACGTTGCTTTCCGAGAGCAACGGTCAACTAGTACAGATAAAGTATTTCACTTTGACTGTCAACGCAATGACGACGCCCTGTCAATCAACTCTCGCGCCGGGGACTTTGATGCCGCATTGCCGTCGCGGGTGCGCAATTCGTACCCGACCGGCAACGCGGGCGATTGTATTAGTTTTGTAATCCGCCGCCGCCGTCCGCACCAGATTTTACCCACCTCATCACTCTTTTCCTCACTCCCGTCACAAAACTCTTTCGCCCACTTCATGGCTGTTTGAAACTGACCGCGCTCACCGACCGTCCCGCGGTGAAATCCCAGCCGAAAGCCACCGGAGTAATCGAAATGAGAATCTCTCCACGGTCGATAAGGGTCATCATCATGTGTACTTGCCTGTCACTGCTCCTCTCCGCACACGCGACGGCGGGCAATGACTTTGTGTCTGCCCCACCCATCACGCCGAAACCAAACGCGCCGCCCGTTCCATCGCCGTTGATCGGACTACCAAAGTCGGTGAAAGCGATGCCGGCGGTCAGTCGAGCTTACACGGACGCCATCAAAATTCTCGAAGAGGACAGCGAATGTAGCCGCTTTTTCGGCGGCACGGAGGTCGCGACCGGAGTGCTAAATAAAATGACCGCGCGATTGACGGTGGCCTCTCTCAGCAGCCCGATGGTGGGGATACGGATGCAGGGCGACATCGGCCACGTCAGCAACTTTAGAACCGGCCATTCTTACCGTCTCTTCGAGAAAGTGGTCGTCAACTCCTACGGGCCCTTCGCCAGTATTTCCGACAGACGGCGCGCGTTCGTCGGCAGTTACCCGGCGTCCAGTCGCCGAGGGCGCGTTCTGATGCTGTTGCACGAACTGGCGCATTTGATGAAGGGGCCGAACGGCGAATGGCTGATACCCGACGACGGAGGTGGCCGCAACCCGATGCTCAGTCTGAGAAACACGGAGACGATAGAACGTGTGTGCCGCGGTCGAATGAAATTTATTTGAGAGACGTAGGTCTTACGCAAAAAATCAGAACAGAAACAACGGATTACACAGATGACACGGATTAATTATCTTCTATTCGTGAAATCCGTGTCATCCGTTGTTTCAGTGATCCCTTTGGCGTAAGCCCTAGGACGAATAGTTCGCCGCGCGCACTCTCAATCAATCAAATGCAGTTGATTAAGAGGCTATGCTCATTTCACTGTATTCTGGCGTAAGTCATAGGTGGAGTATTTGAAACTCCTCTACTAGAGCCGAGGAGGAGTGCGCACTGTTATAGTTGCTCTTTAAGGGATAGATTAGCTGCGGCATAAGGGATATAAAGTAGGCCCAGTGGATTTCCTAACTAGGCAGCCCCTGAGGATTTTCGCTGTTCCTGTCGAATCAGGCCAAAGATTCGCTTCCTGAGTTCCAGAATCTCAGTGCTGTGAACTTTTGCCATTTCAGAAGAGCAGAGCAAGTCAAGCGTTCAGCTAGGCGGCGGTTGGTCAGATGGCGTGTAAATCGGCCATTATTTTTGACTCACTCTGCTCACAAGCTAAAGCTTCTTTAATTCTTTCTTCCCACATACCGAAGCGCAAACGGGTCACCATCTGTCCCAACGATGGCGGCACGAAGCCCTCGCTCACGGTCTCGCCCAAGGCTTGGTAGTATGCGGCGACCACCAGGCTAGGCGCGATCATCACGAACGGGACTTGGCGCCACACCGCGGCGGGACTCCAACTCTGCACTTCGTCCATTCCCAACGACTGTTTCAACGCACGGATCGCTGCTTCAACTCCCCACCGCCCAGCGTACTCTTCGGTGACCGCGACCACCCTCGCCTCCACATCCGTGGTGAAGAAATAATCATCAGGCTCTTTCCCTTTCCGGTCGCGCACGATCACTACTCGAATCGGCTTCTGCTTCGACACGGTGGGCCATCAGCACACACATGTGTGCCACCACACTTCTTCTCTCACACCGTAGCGCGTCACTGCTCCAAGGGTGCACAGAGCTTGTGCGGCGAGCGCCTTCAAGGAGGGCCAGCGGTCTCCTTGGTCGCGGGGGCGGCCCCGCTTGTTGGTGCGCGCAGGAGCTCACTCATACAGCGCAGCATCGCGCCTGATTCTGGAAGTAAACGCCACCGCTGATGGCAAACCTTGCAACATCTTGTCGGCGCCATAGGCTCCGTCAGCAGACACTCTGATCCGGCGGTGCGGCAGCCATTGACCCAGCTTGTTCATCATCTGCGCCAATAACTCGGGTCGGGTCTGGAACGGTCGTTGGGCTT
>JACDEG010000358.1 GCA_013816505.1 Pyrinomonadaceae bacterium
TTATCGAACGGCTCCTCCTGGTTGCGAAGCAGCTGATCGACCACCGCGCTTCCGGTAACCGGGAAATTGAAATCCAGGCGGCGGTTTTCAGTTATCCGCTCTGCCGAGCCGAAGAAGAAAACTCTGCCTTTAATAATCGGCCCGCCGAGCGCCAGACTGTAGTCAAACCGGCGGAGGTCTGGCGCATCCGTCCGCGTCTCGTCCAAAGAGTTCGACGTGTCGAAAGCTTCGTTGCGATGAAACAGCGAGCCAACGCCATGAAACTCATTCCCGCCGCTTTTGGTGATGACGTTGACTATCGCTCCCGATGCCTGTCCGAACTCGGCTTTGTAGCCGGTTGTCAGCACCTGAAACTCGGCGATGGTTTCCTGATTAAACTGCGCGGCAGGTCCGCCGTTGACGGTGTCTTTGTTCGGATGTCCGTCTATGAAAAAATTGTTATTGCCGCCACGTTCGCCCAGCACCGGCGTGGCCTCGTCGCTGTCGGGATCAGCCTGCCTGTTGATAGCTACTCCGGGCACGAGTTGCAACAGGTCGAGGTAGTTCCGCCCATTGACAGGCAACTCAGTGATCTGTCGCGGAGTGACGGTCAAGCCGGTGGAAGACGCATTCGGCTCCAGCAAGGGCAGCACATCCGCGACGTTGACCACTTCTCCGACACCGCTTCCAACTTGCAGTTGGACATCGAAAGTCGCAACGCGATTGAGCGTCAACTCGATGTTGGAGGCGCTCGGAGCAAAGCCCGCCTGTGAAATCGTTATTGTGTAAGTTCCCGCAGGTAATGCCGCGAGACGATAGAAACCTTCCGTGTCAGTCGTGACGCTACGCTCGGCGGCAAGCGTCGTCCCGCTCACTTTGACCTCCGCGCCCGCGATCACCGCGCCGTTAACATCTGCCACGGTTCCTTCGATGGTCGAAGTGGTGGTCTGGGCCGTTGCACTTGAAGATAAGAGGTGGAACATGAAGAGAGCGAGGGAAAGGATTATCAGCGAGGAACAGCGCCTCCTGAGTTTGGCTTGCCCACATTTTCCCATCAGGTTGTAGAACGGTGTTAGGACAGTCCTGTTCATAACTTCTGCCTCCTCTAAGGAAAGTTACTCGAAGCCGCAGTGTTTAAGAGGTGTCACAAGAGCATCCAACGCGCCTGCGCTCATACTCCTATATGTAAAGTGGCAGGTATATAACATCCATCGTTGCAGTATGTCAATATAATTACAACGGTTGTTGCACCACGAAATTCCATGTGTTATCTTCCTCCGCCATGCGACACTCCTCTTGAGAAAGAAGATGAGGCTGAGCGAAGACCTTCACCGGCGCGCGACGCCGGCTCAAATCGAGCAGGCGGCTCGCCTGCCCGTTCACATCTCCCACATCAAGCTCGGCACAATTGGCGTCTGGGGGCGTGTGCCGCTTATGAATTTAAGACGCTGGACGCGATGGCGCACGAACAGCATTAGCTGAAGCTGGAAGAAGCCGCCCGCAAGATGACTTCGCTTCCTGCCGCGCTGTTAGGACTGAAAGACAGAGGCACGATTCGCCAAGGGATGAGAGCCTATCTCGTCTTGTTCGATGCAGGGAAAATAATCGACCGCTCAACTTTTAAGGAGCCCGGGCTGATTGCTGGCGGGGTCAACCGTGTGTTTGTCAACGGCACTGAGGTGTGGCGCGACGAAGCGGTGACGGGCAATAAGCCCGGTCGTGTGCTGCGCCATAGTCCGAGTTGAAACCGGCGCGCGCAGATGAAGAGTTCGGCTTCAAAGGTAATCTCTTAACTGAGAATGCGGTAACTCAAGGAGAATTGCGATGAATCAGAAATCTTTTCGAGCGAGATTTGTGCTGTCAAAGTTGCTCATTTTAACGCTCAGTTGCCTGACGCTGGCGAGCGCACCGCTGCCCGATGAGAATCCGGCTGAGATAACAAAGAAGGTTGATGCGTTGTTCGCTCAATATGACAAGCCGGATTCGCCGGGCTGCGCGTTGGGAGTCATCAAAGACGGCAGCTTTATTTATAAACGCGGTTATGGGATGGCGAATCTGGACTATAACATACCGATTTCGCCCGACACTTCTTTCTATATAGCCTCTACCTCAAAGCAGTTCACGGCGATGAGCATTGCGCTTTTAGCGAGAACGGGGAAAATCTCTCTGGATGACGACATCCGCAAATATTTGCCGGAGATTTCGCAGTATCAAAGCCCTGTTACCATCCGCCATCTCATTTATCACACCAGCGGCATTCCTGATTATCTCGAACTAACGATGCTTGCCGGCAGACGCACGGAAGACGTTAATAAGGACGATGATTTTATTAAGTTTATAGCGCGACAGAAAAACCTCAACTTTAAGCCGGGTGAAAAATATCTTTACAGCAATTCGGGTTACTTCCTCTTGTCGCAAATAGTAAAAAGAGCGAGCGGCAAGTCATTACGAGCCTTCGCGGATGAAAACATTTTCAAGCCTCTCGGGATGATCAATACTCGTTTCCACGATGACCGCAGCGAAATCATAAAAAACAGAGCGACCGGCTACTTTCCGCGCGAAGGCGGCGGCTTTTCCGTCGTGATGACTAACTTTGACGGCGTTGGCGACGGAGGTCTCTATACTTCGATTGAAGATTTGTTGTTATGGGATCGAAACTTCTACAACAACAAACTGGCGGGCGGAGCGGATTTAATCAATAACCTGCTCACGACCGGAACGCTGAATAACGGAGAAAAGATTGATTATGCCTTCGCTCTCATTCCGGGCGATTATAAGGGGCTAAAGATGGTTGGTCATGGTGGATCTTTTAACGGATTTAGAGCGGAGTTGCTCCGTTTCCCTGAGCAGAAGTTCTCGGTTGTCTGCATCTGCAATTTAGGCAGTATCAGCGCGACCGGTTTAGCGCCGAAGGTGGCGGACATTTTTTTAGAGAAACAACTCAAGCAGCCGGCGAAAGACGGCGGCGGGACGGTTTCGGAATCTGTTTTTCTCAAACTGTCGGAACAAGAGTTAGCCGGTGTCGCCGGTCTCTATTTTAATCCGACTGCCGAAACTTACCGGCGCGTGATTGTGAAGGACGGCAAGCTGTTGTTTGTCGGGGGCGCAAATAATGCGAGCGAACTGAAAGCTGTCAGCGCAAGCCGCTTTCTGATGGCGGATACGCCTGCCAAAGTTGAAGTCAGCTTCAGCCCGTCGCAGCCGGATAAAGCGAAGAATATGTATGTCGTCGCTGACGGCGGGAAGCTGGAGGTTTTTGAACTTAAAAAGCCTGCCGCCTACACGCCCGAAGATTTGAGCAAATTCGCGGGAATGTTTTACAGCGAAGAGTTGGACGCAAAATATGTTTTTAGCATTAAAGAAAACAAGTTGATTTTGAAAGTCGGCGCGGAAGAAATCCCTCTGGAAGAATTGTCTGTTGACGTTTTTGCCAGCCCGCAAGGTGAAATAATCATTAAGTTCAAGCGCGACGGGCAGAATCGTATCGCTGGATTTTCGCTGTCGGCGTCTCGAGTCAAAGAATTACTGTTCAGTAAAATGTAGTGGTGAACATTCAACTCAACGCGCAATCTAATTCGCGCGGTGAATGCGCCGGCTGACATCAACATCATCTTCGACAACGCAGAGCCGGGAAAGTCTCTGCTGATGTGCGTGCAGATTGAGACCGGCAAGCCGATGGTGTTTGAGGCGATCTCACCGCCCGTCCTAGCTCCGGCGCAGTTGGCTGAATATGTCGGAGATTATTATAGCGATGAGTTGCAGACGCTTTACCGAATCGCACTGGAAGACGGCAAGCTGTTTCTTCGATTGACACAAAAAGACACTGAATGGACGAAGAAATCCTTACAGCCTTCGCTTAAGGATGCGTTCAACGTGCGCGGCATTCGTCTCAGCTTCGTGTGTGACGGGCAGAGTAAGATTTCTTACTTCGCAATGAATGCCGGGAGAGTCAAGAACATCCGGTTCCTGAGAAGATGATTCGTCTCACTTATGAGGCTGTCGAGTTGATCAAGGCGAAAGAATTAGCCACAGTCTAACCGGCAGAGCAGAATGGGAGGGAAAACATGTCGACCAAAAACGAGTTAGCTGGACAAGATGGGAATGACGGTCAGGCTTCACCCACGTCTCTTGAGGTTCGCTTCGCTCAATCACAACTGAGCCGCAACCGCCGTCAACTGATTAGAGAAATTTTGGATAAGAACGAGGAGACTTTCTTTCTTTCGTCTCGTGAAATGGCGAAGCGTTACAATGTTGACGCCGCAACCATTGTCCGCACCGTCCAAGCCTTAGGCTACGAACGTTTCGCGGACTTCACGGCTGACCTGCGCCAACATTTCGTCAATCACATCACGCCATACACGGTGCTCAAAGCTGCCACCAGAGAGAAACGTAGCGTGCCTGACCATGTTCGCCACTGTGTGGAAAGAGATACTGAGAGTTTGAGCGTGCTCAGATCAAGCCTTGATGCTGATCGCGTGGTGGAGTTAGCTAAGCTCATCCATCGCTCGCGGCGCATTCTGGTCGTCGGAGTTGATCTGGCAGCTTCGCTCGCATGGTTTCTTGCCTATGGCTTGACGCCACTCGGATTCGATGCCGAATCACCCATCGGGAGTGCTGGAAACCTGCAACACAAGATTGATGTTTTGGACGGCAAAGATTTGCTTATCGCCATCAGCTTCGGGCGCTGCCTCAGGGAGACAGTAGAATCAGTCCTTAGGGCTCGTGAGCGAGGCGTACCGACCTTCGGGATTACAGACGGCAACACCACCCCAATAGCGATACACTGTGATGCCTATCTGGTCGCCTCCACCAGCAACCCTTCTTTCACCGGCTCATACGTGGCTCCAATGGCGATCATCAACACCATCATTGTCGCCAGTGCTCACATCCAGCCAAGTCGCGCACTCGCCATGCTGGGCCGCACCGAAGCGGAGTACAGATCAGGAGAACGCTGGTATCAAGAGCCCCAGAGTCGCGCCGGATCGGGAGTCAACGGAAATCGCGGAGCAGGCGACAACGATTCAAGACGGTCTCGAAAAAAACAGTAGCGAGCTACAAAGGGTCAAAAGTGGACAATCGGTTAACTATCTCTCACTCCGTTATCACGTCAGGGATCGGAAGATGCGATATTCAAATGCAAAGTTGGTAAACGATGAAAGGAAATAAAGAACATGGCAACGAAAAAAGAGAAGGAAAAAGCCGCCGACCGAAGCGGCAGCGGACAAAAAGGAGCGACACAGCCGACCGGCGGTGACAGCAGTAAAAAGGGTGGCGGACGGCGTGCTAGTAGCGGCGGCGTAAGCAAAGGCGGTGGGCAAAAAGGCGGCGGTCAGCAAGGTGGACAAGGGGGAAACTAAACGCTTCTTTTCGCTTCATCATAAAGCCGTGCGGCGCGAGTGGATAACTATCACTCGAGCCGCACTGTTGATTTTAGGCTAACTTGAACTGCCCTTCTTCGCCACGCCTTTTCATGATCTCCGG
Organism: Pyrinomonadaceae bacterium; assembly: GCA_013816505.1. Classification (GTDB taxonomy): domain Bacteria; phylum Acidobacteriota; class Blastocatellia; order Pyrinomonadales; family Pyrinomonadaceae; genus JACDEG01. The sequence goes on from JACDEG010000358.1 coordinate 5,461, forward strand.
CTCAAGAGGAATGCACATCTATGTGCCGGTCAAGCCCATTTACAGTTACAAAGAGAGACACAGCTTGCTGAACAAATAGCTACGCTCGTGGCAAAAGAAAACCCGCAAATATCCACCATTGAGCACGCCTTGAAGAAACGCAAGCAGAAACAGATTTATCTTGATTATGCAGAACGCGAGAGGCAAATCGGTCGTCGCTCCTTACTCGGTGAGACCGCGCGCCGGAGCCACTGTCTCTGCGCCTGTCGAGTGGAGCGAAATTGAGGACAAGAAGATTAAGATTGAAGACTTCACCATCAAAAGCATTCCGAAGCGAGTAGCCGAAATCGGCGACATCTTCAAATCCGTACTGAGGAAAAAGCAAAAGTTGGATGGTGCGATTGGTGAAGTGAAAAAGCTGATAGACGATAAGTAGTTTTGGGCAATAGATAAAATGGTTAGAAGCAAACCGAAATTCGTCGTGCAAGAGCATCATGCGAGTCATCTTCATTGGGACTTTCGATTGGAGATCGGTGGCGTATTGAAGTCGTGGTCTGTCCCGAAAGGTGTGTCGCTTGATCCGAGTTTGAAACGCCTTGCAGTCGAAGTTGGAGATCATTCGATTGGTTATCTAACCTTCGTCGGTGAACTGCCTGAAGGCAGCTACGGGGCGGGTCAAGTATATCGTTGGGATATCGGAACATTTGAATTGATTGAGCCGACTGACCCGCTTGAGAGTTGGCAGAAAGGATCACTGAGATTCAAACTCTATGGCGAACGTCTGAAGGGTGAGTGGCGGCTCTTCAAAATGAAAGGGCGAAAGGAGCAGGGGAAACCGCTCTGGCTTTTGCAGAAAATTAAAGATGAGTTTGCCCTCGCAGGTCACACCGCAGAGATCATCGGCAGTGTTGAGAAGAGATAGACTATTAGAGATTTGAGAGAGACAGAACTGCAAGCAGATGCAACCTACTTATCTTTTAGGGGCTAGAGTAGTTAAAGCGGGTATTTTCGTAGCAACTTTAAACCATTACCGAAAATTGATGTAATCTTCGTCAGATACTTTCGGTGGATTCATTCAGCTTTTTTACACTAAGCAGTC
>JACDEG010000018.1 GCA_013816505.1 Pyrinomonadaceae bacterium
CCGTCTTATGCGCGCATCGCCGCCAAGAAGATTGAAGACGGCGGCGAGGTCGCTGCGCTGCGGGGCACAAGCGCACTCATTACGGCGCGGTTGACGGGACAGGCGAAGGCTGCGCGGATCGTGCTGCGCGACGGTCGGAAGATCGAGATGCGCGGCGACGGTGCAGCAAACTTTCACGCGGCGGTGTCCGTCACCGGCAACACGAGTTACTACGTCGAGCTGACCAGCCTTGAGGGAGAAACCTATCGCGGCTCGAACGAGTACGACATCACGATGCTCGAAGATCAGCCGCCGACCGTCTCGTTCGAAAAGCCGGGACGCGACGCGCGCGCGACCAGCGTCGAAGAGGTCTTCACGCAGGCGCGCGCCGAGGATGATTACGGCGTTGCCGCGCTCGAAATGTACTTCTCGGTCAACGGCGGCGCGGAGCAGAAAGTTGACCTTCAGAAATTAACCCGCGATGCGGCGCGCGCATTGAGCGGCGTGCATACATTTTTCCTCGAAGAGTACGGCCTGAAGCCCGGCGATGTTGTTTCGTACTACGCGAAGGCACGCGACGCGCACGCCGAAGTGTCGAGCGACATCTACTTCATCGAGATCAAACCGTTCGACATGCAGTACAAGCAGGCGCAGCAGCAGGGCGGCGGTGGCGGCGAAGGCGGCGGCAGCGAGCAGCAGAATGCACTGACGCGCCGGCAGAAGGAGTTAATCGCGGCCACGTTCCGCCTCGTGCGTGAAGGCGCGGGCACGAACCCGAAAGAGCGCGCCGACAATTACAACGTGGTCGCACTCGGGCAGGAGAAACTGCGCAACGACGCACGCGACTTTATCGAGCGTGTCAAACGACGGCTCGGCGAAGGTGGAGAGGGTGCGGAAGAGTTAGCGCGCATGATCGAATACATCACCCAAGCGACGCGCGAGATGGAAGGGGCGCTGACTCCGTTGAAAGGTCAGAGCGGGCGCGATGCTCTGCCGGCGGAGCAGCGCGCGCTGCAACAACTGCTGCGGGCCGACGCGGTCTTCCGCGAAATGCAGGTCGCGTCCGGCAATCAACAGGGCGGCGGCGGCGGCGGCCAGCAGGAGTCGAAGGAGCTTTCCGACTTGTTCGAGCTTGAGCTCGACAAGATGAAGAATCAGTACGAAACGCTGCGGCGCGAGGGGCGGCAATCCCCGCAGCAGCAGGCGCAGCAGGGCAAAAGCGAGGCCGAGCGGAAGCTGGAAGAACTGGCGCGACGACAACAACAAGCCCTCGCCGAACAGCAACGCCGCGTGCAGAATCAATCAGGTCAATCAGGACCGTTGGGTCAATCGGGCCAGTCGCGCAACGGCGGAGAGCAGCGTCAGCAGCAGGAATTGATTGAAGAGACACGGCGCACGGCGCGCGAGCTTGAGCGTCTGTCACGCGAGCGCCGCGACCCGCGCATGCAGGAGTTAAGCCGTCAACTCAACCAGGCCGCCGACGATATGCAACGGGCGCAGTCCGCGTCGCAGAACAGCGACCAGGGCGAGGCCGTCGCGCAAGGTCGGCGCGCGCTCGACCGACTCGAACAGGCGCGCCGCCGAATGCAGAGCGCGTCTCAATCAAGCCGCGGGCAGGAAGTCAGCGAACTGCGTCAGCGTGCCGCCGAGGCCGCGGCGCGTCAGCGCGAGATCACGAAAGATGTCGAGGCGCTCGCGCGGCGTGGTGCGCAGGGCCGCGATGAAGCGAACGCGCGTTCAGCGAAGCAGCAACTCGGCGAACGCAAAGAGGCGCTGGCCGACGCGCTTAACAACCTCGAACAGGATTTAGAGCAGGCGGCGCGAGCACAGGGCGAACAACCCGGAAAGGGAAGAACCAGCCAGCAGTTACGGGACGCGGCGGCGACGCTTGAACGCAACCGCACCGCCGAGCGCATCAAGGGTAATCAACAGAACATCGACAACGATCAATACGAAGCCGCCCGCGCCGGCGAACGCGCCGTCCAACAGAGCCTCAACGAAGTAGCCGAACGGTTGCAGAGCGCCGAGCAGAACGCCGGTCACGCACCCGGCTCGGAAGGCGAAGAAGCGCTCGAACAAACGCGCCAACTAGCCGACAACCTTGAATCCCTGCGCCGTCGCCTCGGCGAGAATTCAAAACAGCGCGATGGTCAACAGCAAGCCGGACAACAACGCGGCCAGCAACAAGGACCACGGCAAGCCGGACAACAGTCTGGCCAGCAATCAGGCCAACAACGCTCACCACAGCAGCAGGGACAACAGTCGGGACAGAAATCAGATCAGCAATCAGGCGAGCAGTCCGGCCAGCAATCAGGTCAGCAATCCGGCAGGTCGGGCGATGGACAGAGCGGCGGCGAACGTGTGTCATCAGGCAGCGTCAACGGCGAGTATCAAGGGTGGTATCGCAAAGGGCGAATTTCTGGTGGCGGGGCAGCAGGAGCCGAGGGACAAGGGAATCCCGTGGACGAGCGTCTGGATCAACGGCAGACGGCCGCCGAATTGCGCGAGCGTCTGCGCGAAGCAGAAGAACTGCGCCGCCAACTCGGACGTAACGGCGGTGAGGCCGCGCGCGATTTGAACAAGGCGATTGAGGTGCTGAAACAGATGGCGTCCGGAGTTGGCGGGATGCAGGGCGACCCGCAGACCGGCGCGCTCTTGAAAGCCCAGGTCATCGACCCGTTGCGGCAGGTCGAACTGGAACTCAGTCGCCGTCTGCAAGCCGCGACGGGACAGAACAATTTGCGCCTGCGTGACGAGGGGACGGCGCCCGAGCGCTATCGCAAGTCGGTCGATGAATACTACAAACGCCTGTCGAGCCGTGGGCTGAGGTGAACGCGAATGCGAAAATTAAGGATTCGTGATGTTCCAAATAACAAGCGCCGTATCTTCTCCGTGTGTGGTTTGACGGGTGTGTGCGCGCTGTTGTTGCTGTCGACATTGATGCCTGCCGAAGGGCAACAGCGGCCTGAAGACTTTGGCGGCCCCCCGCGCGGATTCGGCTCGCAGCGTGGCTTCGGCTCGCGCGGATTCGGCCAGCGCCGTGAACGCCGACCGACGCCGCCGGGGATGAGCGAGACGGGCGGCGAGTTCACTTTCGTGAGGGCGATTTATAGTTCGCCGTACTCGCCGTACAACACCTGGCGCGGCGGGTCGTGGACGGTTGATTTCCCCGAAGCCGACGATCACTTCATCACCGGTGTGCGCGACTGGACGGGGACGAGTCTCAACATCTCGTCGCGCCCCGAACAATTGCCGTTGCTCGACGACCGGCTATTTGATTTCCCGTTCCTGTACATGGTCGAACCCGGCTTCCTCGATCTCTCAGCGGAAGAGGCGGCACGCTTGCGCGAGTATCTGTTGCGCGGCGGATTCTTATACCTCGATGATTTTCATGGCGAATCCGAATGGCGAAACGTGCAGGAGCAGTTGAGCAAGGTGCTGCCTGAGTATCAGATTGTTGATCTGCCGCTGACGCACCCTATCTTTCACAGCTATCTCGACATTGACGAAGTCGTGCAAGTGCCCGGCCTCCACACGTGGGTTCGCGGTGTAACGCACGAGAAGGGGGGCATCACGCCGCATTACATGGGAGTCGTCGACAAGCATGATCGCGTCGTCGTCTTCATTACGCGAAACTGCGACTTCGGCGATGCGTGGGAGTGGATCGACGATCCGATGTACCCCAGCAAGTACGGACTCGCGGCTTACAAGGTCGCCATCAACGCGGTCATCTACTCGATGACGCATTAGATGTTCCCCTAAGCCGTCGCCGCTTCATCAACTGATAGACGATGGAATTTCGGTTCTTATTCGGAGCAAGATGTAGGAGAGTTTGTGTCAGCACACAACACGGCGGCGAAATCTAATCAGCCGCACGGCGCAACGGACGTGGATGCGTGTGAGGGATTGTGCCTGGTGTGCGTTGATACGGGTACGACGAACATGCGCGTCTGGATGACGGAAGGTGAGCATGTGCTGGCGCGTGTTACGGCGCAGGTCGGTGTGCGCGACACGGCGCACGACGGTTCGCCGCGTCGTCTGCGTACCGCGTTGCGTGATGCGATTGGCGAAGTGCGCGCCCGCGCTAACTCGGTTAGACCGTCCTGTGTCGTTGCCGCCGGGATGATTACTTCGTCGCTCGGTCTCGCGGATGTTCCGCACACGCCCGCACCCGCCGGACTCAATGAACTCGCCGCCGCCGTGGCGATGCACCGCTTTCCCGACGTTTCCGATTTGCCGTTCCTGCTTATCCCCGGCGTTCGGACGGGGACGCTTGACGCCGACACGGAATCAATCAACGAAGTCGACTTGATGCGCGGCGAGGAAACTTTGTGTCTCGGTCTGTTCGAGCAAAACTCGCTCGCCGCTAACTCGACGCTGTTCAATCTGGGTTCGCACTGGAAGGCGATCAAGCTTGACGAGCGCGGGCGCATCGCGTCGAGCGTGACGCGGTTGACCGGCGAGTTGCTCCACGCCGCGCAGACCAACACGATCTTAGCGAGTGCCGTTCCGCCGGAGCGCCCAATCGAACTAAGCGAACCGTGGCTCGCGGCGGGGATGCGCGAATACGGTCGTTCAGGATTATCACGCGCGTTGTTCTGTGTGCGCCTCCTTGAACAAGCCGGACGCGGTACGCCCGACGAACGTTATGCTTACCTGGCGGGGGCGTTCATCGCCGCTGACCTCGACTCTTTACTCGCCGCCGGAACGCTCACACCCGCGTCGCCCGTGCTCGTCACCGGCGGAGCATCCATCGCCGCCGGGTGGCTCTCCGCGCTCGCGGAAAAATCGATCCCCGCTACGTGCTTGTCCACCGAAGACGGCGAGCAAGCTTTACTGAAGGGCTTGCGAAGCATCGCCCGCGTGTTCATCAAGACTCATCAGACAGACGGATAACATTTAAACGCGTGACATTGTGACGACAGCAGAAAACGAATATCCTGATTGTCGTCGGCGGTGTCGGTGGATGTGCTGCCGCACTGAGATGTGCTTCGATCCTCAGGGAGTGAGAAGGTGATGTTCCTTAATTATATTCAAGCATGTATGCTGTGCCTCTTTCTTGCGGGTGCCGCCTGTCCGATTGCCGGGCAGTCTGTGGACCCCGACCTCGCCAGGGTCAGCCAGAACGTTGAGAACTATTTCCGCCAACAGAGGCCGGGGTGGAAGCACGAATCTGTCCCGCCCGTCACCCCTCCCGGTAGCCAGCCCAGCCCTTACGTCGTCATTCATTTCTGGTCGTCGGAGAAGTGCCTCATCGCAGAAGTCACCATTGATGATGTGAGTTCAGGGAAGCAACCCGTGTCGTGTCGGGTCAAGCTCGCTATCGACCAGTCGCCGTCGGCGGCGGAGGCCCGGACGAGGTTGGGCAATTTTGTGCTCGAGCAGCGGGGCGCACGCCCGGTGTCGGTGGGGGACAAGGGGTACGCCTGGGGCGGCTCGGAGGTGGTGTTCGTCAAGGGGAAGTTCACATTCTGGCTAGGCGGCGGGTTGGATTTGCGGGTGGGGGATTTCACGAACAACGGGGAGTTCATGGGGAAACTGGCGAAGGAGATAGCCGACGCGGTGCCCTCCACTTAACAAGGGGATCAACCGGACGCGCGGTGAGCGCCCTTCTTATCTGCGAGCATTCCAGCGCGCCCGTTATGCCCGGTGTTCGGTGCTTGCCTGTGCTTTATGTTTCGCGCAAATTAAACTCGCGCAGAAAGAATGTCAGAAAGTTTATGAGTACCCAAGTGAAAACACTTGAAGAACTTGTTAAAGAGTTGCCGCCTGCCTCCCAAGCAGAGGTGCGAGATTTCGTCGAGTTTCTATTGGAGAAGCGAAAACGAAAGACTATGGGAAAGTTGCGTCAGGATTGGGCGGGCGCATTAATTGATTACCGTGACCGGTATACATCATTGGAGCTTCAGCAGAAGGCTCTAGATTGGCGCGGTGATTGATGTATCTGGTGGATACCAATATCTGGCTTGAGCGGCTTTTGGCGCAAGCGAAATCTGATGTGGTGAAAGATTTCCTTGATCTCATACCATCAAGCGAGTTGTTTATCAGTGATTTTGCTTTTCATTCTATCTGTGTGGTGCTGACACGGCTCAAAAGAGAAACAGTATTGCTCAAATTTGTGCAGGATGTGTTCGTCGACGGTGCAGTTACCCTTGTTTCCATCGAACCAGAAGAGACTCAAAGTTTGATGGATGTGATGAGCAAATTCAATCTTGATTTCGACGATGCCTATCAATATGCTGCTGCCGAGAAGCACGGTTTGGTAACAGTGAGTTTCGACAGTGATTTCAATCGAACAACACGAGGTAAAAAAACACCTGCTGAGATTTCGGCGGGCACGTAACAAGCTAACGCTGAGTTTTGCTCGCCACGCCCCGCACCTAACAAGCGGTCGCACAAAGTAGATATGCGAATGGATGACGGTTCTCTCCAATCTCGATCCTCTAAACTCGAACCTCTTCTTTCATGAGAGGTGAATGCTTTGCGTAACTTTTCAGCGTGCATTGTCATTGGCGTGTTGGGCGTCTTGATTTTTGCCGGCTCCGCGTGTCAATGGCCTGTGCTTGAAGCACACGTCGCATCGCACCCGAACCCGCCCGCCGCCCACGTGCGTTGGGAAGACGCGGACGCAGACGGCATCCCTGATAGGGCGGAACTGCGCAGCTTCGGCGACCGCGAAAACTTTCGCCGCTGGTTCACCGCGATTGCCGAGCGCCAGTTCGACGGCGCGAGCGATGCCTGGAAAATCGAGCAGCGGGACTGCGCCGGGTTAGTCAGGTTCGCGTGGCGCGAGGCGCTGCGCCGACACGACCGTCTGTGGTTCCGACGGATGGGCGCGCTATACGAAACAACCGCCGGTGACGTGCGTGCATACAATCTGGCGGACAGTCCGCTCGGAGAAAAACTGTTTCGTACCGGACCGGGCGTGTTCAAAGAATCGGACTTGAGCGGCGAGACTTTTTCCGAGTTCGCCGACGCCCGCACATTGAAGGATTACAACGCCGAGTTTGTAAGCCGCGACCGCCGCCGCGCTCAATCAGGCGATTTAATCTTCTTTCACCAGCCGTGGGCGCAGAAGTACCCGTATCACGTCATGATCTTTCTCGGCGAATCAAGCGACGACGGCGAACGCGGCGCCGATTGGGTCGTCTATCACACCGGCACGTCAACGGGCGACGCCGGAACAATCAAAAAGCTGCGCCTCGCCGATCTCGACCGACATCCTGAAGCACGCTGGCGTCCCGTCGTCAACAATCGCAACTTTCTCGGATTCTACCGGCTCAGGATTCTTCAGTAAGTCCAAGACTCTCGATTCTTCAGGATGTGACTTATGACACGTCGAAATTTTCTCACTGCCGTGGCGTGTTACACGGCGGTTGTGCTGCTCGTCGTCGGCTTCGCGGTGATGCGCGTGCGGACGCAGAACCGTTTCGCGGTGCAGAGCGCGCCGGACTTTCTGCCGGAGTATCCAACCTATTACGAGCCGCCGGACGAGAACGCCAAGCCGTACTTTTCGGTGATGACGAACCGCGTGTACGGGACGAACGACCGCGCGCGCGCGTGGGTCAATTATCGCGGCGTCGAGAGCCTCGACTTTCGCGTGTATCGCGTCAAAGACCCGGTCAAATTCTTCAAGCAACTCGACAATCCGCATCAGGTCGGCGAAGACGAAGAGGGTGAGGTCGCCCGATCAGTGAAGCGCAAGCCGACGCTGCTCGAAAAGTTGCGCGCCTTCAAAGACCATTTCTATCAAGGCATCAAGGGATACTTCCGCGCGCAGTTGCAACGCCAGTCGCGCAAGAACTTTAACCAGAAATTCCGCCGTGACGACGACGCGGAAGACATTAGCAATCGGACGCCGCTGAACGTCGCCGACTATGCGCGCGTGCCACTGCTCAACCCCGATCAGATGGTCAGCAGTTGGCGTGAAAAACTTCCGCCGCTCGAAGACAGTTACGAGCGCCGCATGATTTCGCTCGGCAAGCGCGAGCCGGGCGTGTACTTAATCGAAGTCGTCAACGGAGACCTGCGGGCCTACGGCATCGCGATGGTCACGAATCTGGTGATGGTGCAGAAGACTTCGCGCGACGGGCAAATGCTGGTTTACGCGACGGACCGCATGTCGGGCGCGCCGCGCGAAGGCGCCCGCCTTGAAATCGTTAAGGGAAGTAAAACTATCTCGAACGGCGCGACCGACCGGCAGGGACTCTATCGAACTAAGCTGGAGCAGACCCGCGCCGCCGAGAACAAGGACGCGGAAGAGGATCGGGCGGCGGAAGGCGATTCGGACGGCGATGACTCGGCCTCGGACGCGGAGCCGCGGTCGAACTCGTACCTCGTGATGGCGAGCGCGGGTGAAGACTTCGCCATCTCCGACCTTGATTCATACTACTTCGGCGGCGGCGGCGAGGACGGCGAGGGCGCGAGCAGTTTCTCCGCGCGAAGTTATGTCTACACCGACCGGCCTGTGTATCGCCCGCAACAGAAAGTTTTCTTCAAAGGCATCCTGCGCCAAATCACTGACAGCGGTTACAAGTTGATTCCGGGCGGTGCGGTCAACGTCACCGTCGAAGACCCAAACGGCACGCGCGTCTTCGAAAGGGAAGTGAAACTTTCATCGCGCGGCACCTTCAGCGGCGAATTGGAAACCGGCGAGGAAGCGCCGCTCGGTTCCTACAGCATCACCGCACGCGTCGGCGAGGCAACGGCCAACGGCTCGTTCGAAGTGCAGGAGTATAAAAAACCCGAATTCAAAACAACCGTCACCGTGTCGCAGCAGTTCGTCAACGTCGGCGAGCAAGCGAAGTTCACCGTCTCGGCGCGCTACTTCTTCGGCGCGCCCGTCGCCCGCGCGGATGTTAAGTATTACGTCTACCGTTCGCGCTATTACTATCCGTGGTGGAGAAGCGCAGGCGGCGTTGATGAAGAAGCCGACTTCGGGATCGAAGGGGCGGGCGAAGAGCAGGAGAATGACGCGAGCGGCTATGGCGGTTACGGCGACCAGATGGTGCAGGAGGGCGAAGGTCGCCTCGATGCCAACGGCCGACTGGAAGTCGAGTTCAAAGTGCCGGAGGTTGACGATAAGCTGAATTCAGACTTTACCTACCGTCTCGAAGCGCAGGTCACAGACAGTTCGCGGCGGATGATGGAAGGCAGCGCCAGTTTCGTCGGCGTGCGCAGTAATACGGTCGCGTACGCCAACCCGGAACGCTACGTCTATTATCAAGGCGACACAGCGAAGATTAACGTCGGCGCGTCCGACCGCGAAGGCCGCCCCGTCTCGACGCGCGTCAAGCTTTCATTCGTCGAGCGGCGCTGGGAAAAGGTGTCGAAGCGAACCGAGGACGGCGACGAGTACCCCGACTATGAAATGAAGGAGCGCGAGCTTTCATCCGGCGTCGTCGAAACAAACGCAGAAGGCAAGGCGAGCTACGACTTCGTAGTGCCGATCAGCGGCAGCATCCACATCAAGACGATCATCGAAGAGAAAGGCCGGCAGGTAGTTTCGCAGGGCGGCTACATCTGGGTCACCGACCGGAACAACGCCTGGTCGGACCTATCATATCAGGAGGAAGGCTCGATCAAATTGGTGCCGGATAAAAAGTCTTACCGGGCGGGCGAGACAGCACACGTTCTGGCGCTGCTGCCGACGGACAAAGCGCATCTCCTTGTCACCACCGAGTTGATGAGCGTACTGACGGTGCGTCGCGTCGAACCGGCGGGGCGCGGCGTGATGATCGATGTCCCTATCGAAGCGCGTTACGCGCCGAACGTCTTCCTGAACGTCACCTACGTTAAGAACGGTGAGATGTACACGCAGGATCAAATGCTTATCGTGCCGGCGCGTGACCGTCTGCTGAAGCTCGACGTGATCCCGAACAAGAAAGAGTACAAGCCGCGCGAGACAGCCTCGTATACGATTCTGGCGCGCTCCGCTGATGGGGCACCGGTCGCGGGTGCGGAAGTCAGCCTCGGCGTCGTCGACGAGTCGATTTATAGCATCGCGTCGGAGAGTGTCGCCGACATCCGGCGTGAGTTCTACGGGCGGCGTTACAATGAGGTGCAGACCAGTTACTCGACCTCGTACTACTTCACCGGCTATGCCGGAAAGAAGCCGATCAAGCTGGCGCAGGAGAAACGAGCGTCGCAGTTCGCCGATGTCAAAAACGACGGCGAGCTGGTCAATCCGCGAGTGCGAAAACTTTTCAAAGACACGGCCTTCTGGCAACCGGACATCATTACCGGCGTCGACGGCAAAGCGACGGTCAACATCGAACTGCCCGACAATTTGACGACGTGGCGCGCGACCGCCCGTGCCATCACCGTCGATACGCGCGTCGGCACGACCGTCACCAAAGTCGTCGCGCGCAAGGACGTCATCATGCGCGTCGCGATGCCGCGCTTCCTGACCGAAGGCGACACCGTGACACTGTCAGGCATCGTCCACAATTACCTGAATGCCGATAACACAACGAAGATTTCCTTGGAAGTGAACGGGGCGCGAATACTTGATGCGTCGGTGCGGACGTTGACGATTCCGAAGAACGGCGAGCAGCGTGTCGATTGGCGAGTCCAAGCGCCGCAGACCGGCGAACTGCGAATCCTCGCGAAAGCGCTGACCGATACCGAGTCGGACGCCGTCGAGGTCGGACTTGAAATCGTGCCGCGCGGCTTAAAGCAGACCCGCGGCGAAGCGACGGGAATCGCCGACGAAGAGTTCGATAAGACATTCACCTACAACCTGCCGGCGAATGCCGAAACACATTCGCGAACGCTGCGTGTCGAGGTCGCACCGTCAATCGCGAGCACTCTGTTCGGCGCGCTCGACTATCTGACCGGTTATCCGTACGGCTGCACCGAGCAGACGATGTCGCAGTTTCTGCCGACGGTCATCGTCGCGCAGACTTTGCGCGAGGTTAAGTCGGCGACCATCCGCGACACGAACGACATCAACCACAAGGTGCGGCGCGGTCTCAGGCGGCTGTACAACTATCAGCACGACGACGGCGGGTGGGGTTGGTGGAAGGACGATCCGACCGATCCGTTCATGTCGGCTTACGTCGTCGATGGTTTGACGATGGCGAAGCGCGCCGGCTACGAGATCGACGAGGCGCGCGCGGAAAGAGGCCGCAAGAAATTGAAGGCGCTGCTTGACGCAGGCAAGGACGACGAGGGCCGCGCGCTTGACCCGGAGACGCGCGCCTATCTCGTCTATGCCTTAAACGAAAGCGGCTCGACCGACGCGCGTTACTTAAATGATCTGTTCGCGTCGCGCGAGGGCTTGCAGCCATATGGCCGCGCGCTGCTCGCGCTGGCATTGAAAGAGCGCGGCGACGAAAAGCGCGGGCGCGTCGTCGCCACAGAGATCGAGCGCACCGCGCGCGTGTCTGAGCGGGATGCGCACTGGCCATCGCGCTACAAGAACCACGGCATGGATCAAGAGAACCCGGTCGAAGCGACGGCGCTTTCGTTAAAGGCGCTCGCGCGCATTACGCCGCAGAGTGAGTTACTCCCGAAGGCGGCGCGGTGGCTGGTGACGAGTCGTAGGTTCGGCAGTTACTGGCACTCGACCAAAGAGACGGCCTTCGCCATCTATGGCCTGACCGACTATCTCAGGGTCAGCGAAGAATTGTCGCCTGACTACAGCGTCGAAGTTTATCTGAACGGCGAGCAGGTGCTGGCGCGCCAGATGACCACCGCCGATGCCGCATCCGGTGAAGCATTCATCATTCGACGTAAAGGCGCCGAGGTCGGCAACACCAACGAGGTGCGCGTCGTCAAACGCGGGCGCGGCATGCTCTATCTATCGACAACGCTAGTCAACTACACCGGCGGCGAAGAGGTCGCGGCGCAGGGCTCGCAACAACTGCGACTGACGCGCGAGTATCTACGTCTACGCGTCGGCGAAGGCACGGACGGCACGCCGGCATGGAAGGTCGAGCCACTCGCAGGTGACCTGCGATCCGGCGACATGATCGTATCGCGGCTGACGGTCGAAGGTGCGCCGGCTCGCTACTTGATGCTCGAAGACCCGATCCCGGCGGGCTGCGAACAGGTCGCTAATGTCAGTGGCATCAACCTCGACCACAGCTTGAAGGACTGGAGCGGCTGGTACAGCGCGCGCGAGTTCCGCGACCAGCGGGCTGTGCTCTTCGTCAACTACTTCGGCGGCCGGGCGGTCTTTCAATACGCGATGCGTGTGCAGGTGCCGGGGCAGTTCCGCGTCGCCCCGGCGCGCGTCGAGCAGATGTATATGCCGACTGTGCAGTCGAACACAGCGGTTGGATCGCTGAACATTCTGGACACCAAGTAAGCGGCGAGGCAGAGGAGTAAGAGCGATGATTAAAAATGCGTTGACGGTAATCGGCATCACGGCGCGCCGCTTCCTGCGCGACTGGCGCGTAGTTGTAATCTTCAGTGTGCTCTACGCGGCGCTGCTGGCGGTGCTCTATCTGTTCGTTTCGACGAAAGAGGCGACCACGTGGCAGTTGATGCTGACGGCGCTGTATGCGGTCGCCGCGCCGATTCTGTTGCTGGCGATTCAATCGGCGAGCGTCAACTACACCACCCCGGAAGTGACGACCGGCACTTTCATGCGTCGCACGGTGCGTGATTTCTGGAAGGTACTGGTGATCGGTTTGCCGCTGTTAATGCTGGCCATCGGTGGGGCGTATGCGCTTCATCGTTTGCAGGCGCGATATGGATTGCCGGCGAATGGAAGGGAGCATCGGGCGACGGAAGTTTTCATGCATTCGTCGGATGACGCGGGAGTCGTTTCGGTGACGCCGTTGCGCTGGATGAACGTATTGTTCACGTCGCTGCGTCTGTTACTTTTGGGAATCGCGCTGCCTTTGGTGGCAATTCACCTGTGCATCGTTGCGGCGCGCGAGGGATTAGGAAAGGCCATCAGAAATCTATTCCGCATTGTCGCGTCGGCGTTCGCGCCGCAGTCGCTGGTGATCTATGGAATCGGTCTCTTCGTGTTCGCGCTGGTTCCGTACTTTTTGATCTTCACGCGGACGCCGGTCGATAGCGGCTGGCTCGAAGTCGTGATCCTCGGCATGCGGCTCGCGCTGGCGTTCGTCTTCACACTCTGGGGATGGGTCATCACCGTCGGCGCGCTGGCAACCGTTTCGGCGGAGACGACACGCGACGAAGCGACCCGCGCAGCGGAAGCAACAGAACAGCGGTCAACCTTTTCCGAGAGCGCCGCTGCGTGAAAGAAATAATCGGAGGCGGATACAAGGGTCACGTACGCCGGTTGGATTCGGAATCGTTTCGTTGCTGCGGGTGTCGCTCCGCCGCAAGCCGAACATCGCTCGCATGAAATTCTCCTTCTCAAGTTCGTCTCAGTCGTGGCACGGCTTGACGCATGTGTGCGTCATCTTCTGCGCGGCGTTTTTCTGGTGGGCCTCGCCGCCGTGGTCGTGGTTGTCTTCACCGCCGCGTGTCGCCGAGCAGACGACGGCGATGGCAGAAGCCGTCACGACTTTGAGTGAAGAGGCAATTGATGAAGCGCTGCAACGCGCCGCCGCGACTGCGCTCGATGGACGCGACGGAACAATCATCGTCATCGACCCGCAGACGGGGCGTGTGCGCGCCGCCGTCAATTCTCAACTCGCGTTCGGCGAAGCATTTCCACCCGGCTCGACGATCAAGCCGTTCACGATGCTCGCCGCGCTCCGCGACCGGATCATCAACAGCGATTCGAGCGTGCTCTGCCGCGAACCCTATCAACATGCCGGGTTCCGCATCCGATGTTCGCACACACCTCTCAAGCCGCCCTTTAACCCGACCGAAGCCCTGGCCCACTCATGCAATTACTTCTTCGCACGCATTGGCGAGAGGCTTGACGCTAGGACGTTCGACACGACGCTCTCTGACTACGGCTTCGGCGCGCGGACGGGCGCCAGCGTCGACCGCGAAGCGGCGGGCAAGCTGCCGGTCAGTCCGTGGCGAACGAGCTACGCGCTCGGCGAAGCCAAAGGAAATCTCTTAGTCACGCCCGCGCAACTCATCACCGCATACGCCGCACTTTTCAATGGCGGACATCTGTATACGCTGCAACTCTCCGCGCCGAGAGATTTCCAGACGCGGCAACGAACCCAACTCGGCATCAGCGACGAACATCGCCGGATGTTGCTCGACGGAATGCTGGGCGCAGTCGTGTACGGCTCGGCGGCACGCGCCGGATTGAACATGCAATCGCTCGGCATCTTCGGTAAAACCGGCACCGCGACGGCTCGCGACGATTACCGCTCGCACGGCTGGTTCATCGGATTCGCCGCCGATGAAAACGCGTTGACCAACACTGAGAGAAATAAAGAGTCTGAAGCGGGTACTGATAATGAAGTGGATGTTAAGACAGACGTTGAGCAGACCGTGCGGCCTGCGGCGATGCGACTCGGAGTGCTGGTTTTTCTCAAGCGTGGGCAGGGCGTGTTGAGCGCGGAGGCGGCGCGGCACGTGTTCGAGGAGTACGCGCGCACGCACGTTCGGCGAGAGAATGCACCGACATTGACAACACATGACAGTCCGGTGAAAGCGAATGCTTTGCCGGCATCTAGTTTGCCGCAATCGCCGGGCGCGTCATCAACGTCGATGGCATCAACGTCCACATCAGTGCGTGTGCGTCTGGCGCGTGAAGGGGTAACGCTCGCGCTCCCGCTCGAAGATTACATGTTCGGCGTGCTGGCGGCGGAGGCAAGCACCGAGGATGAATCGGAGGCGCTCGAAGCTCAAGCCATCGTCAGCCGCACCTATGCCCTCAAAAATCTTCGACGACACCAAAGCGAAGGTTACGACTTCTGCAACCAGACGCACTGCCAACGCTACCTCGCCGTTAAAAACGAGGGGACGCGACCGGAGTTCTACACCACTTTGCGCCGAACCATCGCCGACACACGCGGCGAGATTTTGCGGGACACCAATGGTCGAGTAGCGGACGTTTACTTCAGCACCTCATGCGGCGGGATGACTGCCAACGTCAGCACGTTGTGGGGCAGAAGCGCGTCACCGCCGTCATATCTGCGTGGCGCGCGCGACGAGCACTGCACGACGATGCCTCATCATAGTTGGACGGACACGATCCCGGCGGCGCGTCTGCTCAAGGCGTTGCAGAGCGACACGCGCACAGACGTCGGTGCGACGCTCGCGAACGTCGTCGTCATCAAGCGCGACGCGACCGGGCGCGCTGAAACATTGGCGCTCGAAGGCACGCGTCGCCGCGTGGTGCGCGGGTGGGACTTCAAGATCATCGTCGGGCGCACGCTCGGTTGGAACGTTCTCAAGAGCACGCGGTTTGAAGCGCGGCGCGCCGGGGATGACTTTGTCTTTCGCGGCAGCGGGTTCGGTCACGGCCTCGGACTCTGCCAGTCGGGCGCGCATGTCATGGCACGGCGCGGCGCAACGAAGCGTCAGATACTAGCGCAGTATTTTCCGGGAACGAGAATCAGTGGCGGTATCAATGAACTCACTCAGCTTAACGGCAGATGGCGAGTTGAAGCGTTGACCGAACTTGAATCGAGCGACTCATCGAGTAATTGGCCGCGCTCCGACAGCCCTGATTCATCACCACGGGCCGTAAACATTTCCTACCATGCAACTACGGGTGCGCGACACACGCTCTCAAGCGAGCATTTCGTCATCAGCTTCGGAATTAAATCGGCGACGCGGCGCGAGGTCGAGATGGCGTTGAGCGTTTTAGAAGATGTCCGCGCCGACGTGCTGCGTCGTTTGGTGGCGGCCTCGGTGCGGGTCACGGCGCAAATGAAAGTGGAAGAAAAGATCGAAGTTTACGTACACGACTCGACCGGCGACTTCGTCGGGGCGATGGGGGAACCGCCGTGGGTTGCCGCGTCCGTTCGCGGGCGGCGCATCAGGTCACAGCCATTTAGTACGTTACTGCGGCGCGGCATTCTCGCAACCACGTTGCGTCACGAGTATGTCCATGTCGTCATCAACGCGCTCAGCCACAATCGAACGCCGCGCTGGCTGTCCGAAGGATTAGCCGCCCACGTTGCCGGCGAGGGTCAGACGCTCGCACGCTTTCGAACGAACGGGGGGATGAGTGTCGACGAGATCGAACGCGGACTCGTCGCGCCACAATCCGCACCAGAGATGCGCACGCTGTACGCCGCCGCTTACCGCCACGTCCGCGATTTGATTCAGGGTAAGGGCGAGGCGCATGTGTGGCGCGTAGTGGTGGGGTGTCATGGGCCGTCGGGGAAAGGCAGCCGCGAGCGGTTGAAAACGGCTTTACCCATCGCCGCTTGAAAGACGAACTGAATTAAAGAATGGGCCGCGCGCGATAACGAAAAAGGTTTTCTGCCGCGAGCAACTGTTGTAATCTCCCACCTCCGTTTTATCTTTGGTCAGTGACCGCCGCATCTCAGAAAACGTCTGGAAGTCGACTGGGTCGGGGCAGACCACGTTTACAATTCAGTGAAGCGCCGATGAAAATTACCGACGTCAAAGCGACTTGGCTGCGCTATCAGATTCCCGAAATCTCGCAGCACACGAGTGACTTCGGGCGGCTGACGACGTTCGACATGACGCTCGTGCGCGTCGAAACGGACGCAGGCGTAACCGGCTACGGTGAAGGCAAAGCGGCGGTCGGCAGTGCCGGCGTCAACGCCCCCGTCGTCAGCGTCGTCAATGAAGAACTGCGTCCCTTGCTCGTCGGGCGCGACCCGCGCGACATCTCCGGCCTGTGGGAATTGATGTACAACGGCGTGCGCGCTCACTACGCCATCAAGTACGGTCGCACGTTTCCGGAGTTAGGTCGTCGTGGCTTGCGTGTCTCCGCAATCAGCGGCGTCGATATGGCGTTGTGGGACATTCTCGGCAAGTTGCTGAATGTGCCGCTCTACCGTTTGCTCGGCGGAAGATGTCGCGAGCAGATCGACGCTTATGCGTCCGGCGGATGGGCCGACGCGGAGAACATCGGCGCGCAGCTTAACAAGACCATCGCTGCGGCCAATTTCAAGGCGGTTAAGATGCGCGTCGGCGCGATGGACGGCGAGGTCGAGACTTCGATTGCGCGCGTGCGTGCGGCGCGCGAGGCGCTCGGCCCCGGCGTCAAGTTGATGGTCGACGCGCACGGAACGTTCGACGAGCGCGCCGCGCGACGTTTCTGCCGTGGCGTCGAAGACTGTCATCTCAGTTGGTTTGAAGAGCCGGTCAGCGCGGACAACGTGCGCGGGATGGCGGAGGTGCGCGCCGCGACCGACATCCCAATCGCCGCCGGCGAGAGTCTGTTCACGCGGTTCGACTTTTTGAATCTGATCGACGCGCGCGCCGTCGACATCATTCAGCCAGACCCCGCGATTGCCGGGGGCATCACCGAAATGCTGCATATCGCCGCGCTGGCCGCCGCGCACCAACTGACGGTCGCGCCACACCTGTGGGGGTCTGCGCTCCTGTTCGCCGCCGGCCTGCACCTTGCCGCCGCCGTCCCTGTCTGCACGACGCTTGAGTACGCGATGGGCTTTAATCCGATGCTCCGCGAATTGGCCGAAGAAGAGTTTACGATTCACGACGGACGGGTTTCCGTACCGGATAGGCCGGGGCTGGGAGTGACGGTGAACGAAGAGTTCGTCCGCCGCTACACCGTCTGAATCAAACATTCAGAAAATGGAATAAGGATGGACAGAATCAGGATCAATTGAAAATTTGGAGGTGGTGATGAAAATAAAAGCGATCAATCACGTCACAATGATCGTCGACGATTTAAGTAAGAGTCGCGAGTTCTATACCAACGTGCTCGGACTCGAAGAGTTGCCGGCGTTCAACTTCGACTACCCAGTACAGTTTTATAAGATCAACGACCGGCAGCAACTCCACCTGAGCGAGTGGGCGGACACCGCGTCTTTTCGCGGCCACCTGTGCGTCGAGGTCGAAGACTTCAACGAAGCGTTCCGCCGGTGCAAAGAGTTGGGTGTCATCGACACGCGACCATGGGGCCGTGTGCGGCAGATCAAGGGCGGCGTGATGCAGATGTTCATCCGCGATCCCGCCGGCAATTTGATCGAGATTTCGCACCCCGACGCCTCGACCGTCGATCCCGAAATTTTAAAGGACGAACTGTTCGAGCAAGCCGAGCTTTTTGTTTCGGGGCGCGACGATGCACGCGGGAAACGCGGCGAGGGTGCTTCGCTGTACGACTTCTGAAGAGAGTGGCAGAGCGGCGATGGTCGTGTGATTGAAGACCGACAATTTTTAACACGAAAAAACTTTGGCTCCGCTCGGAAACACTGACGTGCCATAACACTTTCTTGTCACCTGTCACCTGTCACTCGTCACTTTTGAATAATTTAGTGTGAAACCTGTTGAAGATTCTTCTCCTTGAAACCATCCACGAGGATGCACTCCGAATGCTTGCCGAAGTCGGCGAGGTAAAGGCCGCGGCGCGAGTCGACGCCGACTCGTTGACGGCGGAAATCGCGGACGCTTCAGCGGCGTTGACACGCGGCTACGGACGTCTTCCGCGTGTGGTGCTGGAGGGTGGGCGCGAATTAAAATGTATTGCGCGGTGCGGCGTCGGGACGGATAACATCGACGTTTCCGCCGCGACCGACCTCGGCCTGCCGGTGATCTACGCGCCGGGTTCGACGACCATGACCGTCGCCGAGCACACGCTGATGTTGATGCTCATGGTGGCGCGGCGGGCGACACGGCTTGACCGAGAGGTGAAGAGCGGCAATTGGGCATACCGCGCGAGCTACGGACTCGGCACCGAGTTGAACGGCAAGGTGCTTGGCGTGCTGGGCCTCGGCGACATCGGGCGTCGCGTCGCTGAACTCGCTCAAGCGTTCGGGATGCGCGTTCACTACTGGAGCCGCGTCAGTCGCGACGAACGGTTCCAATATGTCGAGCGCGACGACTTGTTCAAGCTCTCTGACGTGCTCTCGATTAATGTCGCGCTCGACGCTGGCACGCGGCGTTTGGTTGACCGCGCGGCGCTGGCGTCGATGAAGCCGACCGCAATCATCATCAACACCGCGCGCGGGGACGTGATTGACGAAGCCGCGCTCTATGACGCGCTGGCGAACAACCGTCTGGCCGGGGCGGGCCTGGATGTCTTCGCCTCCGACTCGTCGCACGAAGCTAACCCGCTGTGGCGACTCGATAACGTTGTCGCAACGCCGCACGTCGCGGCGGTCACTGATGTCGCCTTCCGCTGCATGTGCGTCGACACCGCCACGCAGGTCGCGCGCATACTCTCCGGCGAGCCGCCCGACCCGCGGTTCGTGCGCAACCCCGAAGTGCTGCGTGAGCGTTGAGCAATGTTCCTGACTCAGAAGTGATAGGGAAACGGCGATGCGAGACAGTGAGAGCCGCCCCGGTCGATAAAAATCTCCTTGTCAGTTCCGTTCACCATCACGCTTACGATCTGACTTGAAACTTTGCGATGATGTGGTGACGCGAGGCATTTAATCGCTGATAGCGATGAGGCGTATGTGTCGGCGACAAAGCTTTGCTGGCAGTGCTTTCACGATTACTGTGTCGGGCTGGGCGCCTCAACAGGTGTCATCTGTGAGGCCTGTTGAGGTGTCTAATTGGCATTGTGCCTCTCTCGGATGTTATTAAATGAGTGAAATTTCTCAAGAAGAAGCTGTCAAAAAGTTTGCCCAATTATCGCAACCTTTTATTTCGTCACCCCTTAATCCTCGGTCAATAATTGATACCGTTACAGCTTTTTACCGTGATGTCAGAATTGCCGGCGCATCAATTGACACCGACGGCGATATGCTGTTGCTGGAATGGGGAACAACCAAACCGCAAATCATTTCTAGTTTTACAGATTTTCGTTCTATCTCCGACATAGACGTTAAGGTTGATTGCCGCGAGTTTCAATAGATTGGCTTAACACGGCAAGTTTTTGCATTTGAGGATGAGGACACAGAATTTGACGATGAGGCTATTGCTCTTTGTATATACATTTTTTTTAAACAGGAATCTGTCGTCGAGTTTTCATCGAACTTGTGGATTTCAAATCCAACCGAGTTAGATAACAAGTTGAATGAATTTTTACAAAACACATTCGTCTCAAGTCTTCTTGATTCCCAGCCAAGCTTGGTAAATGCTTTTGTTTCATATGTCGGGTAACAACTCAAGGCATAACCGGTCATTGGACGCGAGGCAGAAACAGTTACTTTCTTCAAACGTCACCTTTTACATTTTATGTTGCGTGTTTCCCGTTTCCGCCTGCGTCAATTCTGCCGTTAGGCGCTAGCGAGAAAGAATCGTTGAGTCAGGATGTTACTTTCAAGCCTTTCAAATCGTCCCCTATACAAGTACATGCAATCCAAGTACAAGATGAGTATGCTCGCGTTCGGCAAGATGCGAATAGGAACGTTGCGCGACTTCCAGAAAGTGGAAGAATATGGTTCGGAGGTCGGGGATGCAGGTGAAGGAACTAAGAGTGCGTACGAGGACAAGCCCGACATCGTCTGGGGAACAGCTGACGTGCCTCCCTTGGTGAAGCGGCTCGTAAGTTATCCTGATAATGCTACTGTAACGTTCTGGGATTGTGATTTCCAGCTTACTCAAAAGAGTCCAGATTGCTATATCTACTGCGTTGCAGAAGAATTCAACAAAGATGCTATGGCAGAATTTGGGTATGATTGCTGTATCAAGATTAATGACCCTCACATGTTTTTTTATGAATTAACCAGATGCATTCATCTGAGGCACAAAATCAAACAGGTTGTGCTTGGAAAGTGCATTTATACGGAGAGGCGGCAACATTACTCTCTACAAAACAATATACATCCCAGTTTAATCAAGCCCCCGCGTTTTGCATATCAGAAAGAAGTTAGAGCTATGTGGATTCCGCAAGACAGGAAAATCCAGCCGATCTTTGTGAGTTGCCCGCAAGCTATGCAATTTTGTTCTGTGCATCCTTTATCTTGAAGGCGCGCCTAATAACAAGATCAACCGAACTCGCTCTCAACAAGCTCGTTGCGATCAGATAAAGTGCTCGCTGGTTATCTGGAACGTTCGGCGCGACCCGCGTTGAAATTTCTGAACGGGGTTGACCGTAAAACTAGCTCCTGATTACATTCAAGATATCTGAAAGCTTATGGAGTAATGCTCATGAACACAGTTAACATAAAAGAAGTGGCAAAACCGCTTGATTGAACGATTACCTGACAACGTCACCTGGGATGCTCTGATGCACGAAATCTACGTGCGTCAATCCATCGAAGCTGGTGTGCCTGATAGTAAAGATGGAAAGGTTACTGATTGATGTCGCTGAAGTCCGCACGCGATTCGGATTAGAGTCGCGAAAGTTCTGGGGGCACGCCGCTCGGCGTGGTGGTAAGCAGAAAGCTTGAAGAGCGTGAAGTGATGCGAGCACAAGACGGGCGCGGTGCTTTGCGGACAATCAGGTTCGGCAACGATCAGGACTGAGCGACCAAGTTAGGATTGCACATGTATGAGATGATCCCGGAGGACTCATATGAAAACTATTGGAACGGTCGAAAGTTTATGGCGCTACCCGGTGAAAAGTATGAGCGGCGAGGCGATGACCGAAGCGTTTATGGGATTTTCCGGCTTTTACGGCGACCGATGCTTCGCCTTCAAGAATTCAGCCGCACGCAAAGGATTCCCTTATCTGACCGCACGAGAACAGCAACAAATGCTGCGCTATCGTCCACAGTTCCGTGACGCCGAAAGAGCATCGAAACCGCCGAATTTGATTGAAGCGGCGAGCATTGGGCCTGGTATTACGCCGGCCAATGGCGACCCGAACGACCTGATTTTGGATATCGTGACGCCGTCTGGTGCGGTCGTCGCTGTTGATGACCCGGCGTTGATAGAAATGCTCGGCGAAGGATTGCGCGGTGAAAATCACCTCACGCTCGTGCGTTCAGACCGCGCGTTGACCGACTGTCGCCCGGTATCGTTGATTAGCCTGCAAACCGTCCGACAGGTCGAAGCGGAGTTGGGCATTCCGATTGATAAACGACGCTTTCGGGCCAACGTCTACCTTAATCTCGCATCGGATTACGGCTTTGGCGAGGATGAGTTGGTCGGTCGCAAACTGCGTATCGGTTCGAGCGCGGTGATTATGGTTCTGGAACGCGACCCGCGCTGTAAGATGATTTCGCTCGACCCTGACACCGGCGAACACAACCCGGAAGTTTTACGCAAAGTCGCCCAGGCACACGCGGCCTATGCTGGCGTCTATTGTGCCGTTTTGATCGAAGGAATATTGACGAAAAGCGATTCAATCGAACTGTTGGACTAAAAGTAAAGAAGAAGGAAGTAACCCTGCAAGAAGATAATGTGTAATAGCTAGGATTTGGTAGGACAGATCCGCCGTGCAGACTCAGAGTTGATCAGCCACGCGCCCGCTCATCATCATCATGTTTGCTGTTCAGGCTCAGGCCTCGATGGTGGTTCAGGAAGGAACGCGGCAAGGCGGTCGCGCGGCTGAGCTATCAGATGGGTCGTGCCTCAAAGCTTAGTGACTGCAAGGTCACATATTGTCTATTACATATGAGGCACAGCTCAACCTCTTCTAATTACACCGCAGCAAGCTGCGACGAAATTTATTTAGTAAAACGCGAGTTAACGGGATACCTCTCCATAATCCGGTTCCCCGATTGCTGCAGATTTGCTCATCCTCCTTGCGGCGGGAGCCTCGGCCAGCAACACGCCTTTTTCCAGATGCTTTTGGTGTCTTGCGTAGCTGGCCGCGTGTGGATCGTGCGTCACCATCACGACTGTTTTATTCAACTCCTGATTGAGCGTGGATAAAATATTTAAGACCTCTTCGCCTGAACGAGCATCGAGGTTGCCGGTTGGTTCGTCCGCCAGAATCAGATCAGGGTCAATCACAATCGCCCGCGCGATGGCGACGCGTTGCTCCTGGCCGCCTGATAGTTGGCGGGGTCGGTGGTGCATGCGGTCAGTAAGGCCGACTAATTCCAATGCGGTCGCGACGTTGCGATCCCGATCCTTCTTCGAGAGTTTAGTTAGCAAAAGCGGTAACTCAACATTCTCAAAAGCCGTCAGCACTGGAATGAGATTGAAAGTTTGGAAGATGTAACCGACGTGCGAATTACGCCAGACGGCAAGCTGGCTTTCATTGAGTCTCGCCAGATCGGTTCCCATCACATTCACTTCGCCTTTAGTACAGCGATCGATTCCGGCCAGCAGATTCAACAAGGTGGACTTACCGGAGCCGGAAGGACCCATCAGCGCCAGAAAATCTCCCTTTTCAATATTTAGATTGACATCATCAAGCGCGACCACTTCAAACCCATCTCTGACAAAACGCTTGTTCACATTCTTGATCTGCACCATCGATTCTGACATGACCTACTCCAATCCTTATCCATCAGTTATTAGTAATCAGTGACACAGACTTCAGACTGTGACTCTTCACACTCCTGGACGTCAGTCTCCGGCTACATCCTTATTGGCTGCTAACTTTGACGCGGTCGCCATCCCGCAGACTCTCAGCACCGGAAGTGGCTACCGATTCGCCACCAGTTAATCCTTCTAACACATAATAAGAATCTGCGGTCTCGTCACCACGACGGATGACACGCTGTTCGACTCTGCTGCCTTTGAGGACAAAGACGAAATCGCTTTCATCTCGGCGCACCACGGCGCTCTTTGGCACCAACACTCTGCTGGTTGATACCCCTGCCACGCGGGGTGTTTCCTCTGCCAGAAAATTGACACGCGCATTCATTTCAGGTCGCAACTGTTCGTCCGGGTTCTCGACCTTCACTTTAACCTGCACGGTCGCTTTAGCGCGGTTTGCTTCCGGGGCAATCTCCACAATGAAACCCGTGTAGCGCATGTTAGGGAAAGCTTCGGGAATAATCTCCGCTCGCTGATTCATCTTCAATCTGGCGAAATCGGTTTGGCTGATGTCGAGTTCAATTTGCAGATCATTCAGATCGGCGAGTGCGACGACAGACGTGCGCGCCCCCGATTCACCGAAAGCGGAAGGTGTGACCATTTCACCGCGCTCAACAATTCGCTGCAATACGGTTCCAGAAACCGGCGCTTTAATCTTCGTACTAGCCAACTGCGTTTCCGCATAATCAAGCGCAGCCTTCATCTGCCGGACTTGCGCCTCAGCCGCCCTGATCTCTTCGACGCGTGGACCAATGTTAGTTATCGCACTTGATTGACGAGCTGACTCAAGCACCGCAAAGGTTACATCGCGCTGCGCTGTGGCACGGTCCAGTTCGATTTTGGCGGCTACGCCTGAGTGATACAACTGCTCAGTGCGTCGATAATCGTCCAACGCGAATTTGTAATTCGCTTCAGCCTGCAACACAGCAGCATTGTCTTTTAGTTTCTCCTGTGGCCGCGAACCGGCGCGCAACTGATCGAGGCGGGCTTGCGCCGCAGCCAAATTTGCCCGCGCCTGATTGACCTGCGCGCGAAAATCATCATCTTCAAGCTGGACCAGTAACTGGCCCTGTTGCACCGTGTCTCCCTTCTCGACACCGATCCAATGAACGCGCCCCATGACTTTCGCGCCGACCTCGATCTTGTGATGCGCAACGACGTACCCAGAGACGGTCAGGATGGTGCTCCCCATCGAGGCCGGACCAGTTTCAACTTTGACTTCGGCTGCCGACACCATCTTCGGCGCAGAAAAAATAAAGAGGTACCCCGCAGCCATCAATACCGTGAGCACTGATAACGCCAGCAACAACTTCTTCGGCACGCGGTTCTGTGAGCTTGAGACAGGCACGGGCGAGCGATCAATGCGCAGGCTCTTCAGTCGCTCGTTGAGATTTTGTTTCTCTTCTTCGCTTTTAGGATTCGAAACCATTTAATTCTTCACCAGAGATCAGATGTCCGTTGTTAAAAACAGATAAGTAGTTCTGAGAGACAGGGGATGCTAAGGCTGAACGCAAAATGATGAGCGATGAATAAGAAGACATGTCTTTAGGTTGATCGTTAATCATTTTCTACTTCCGCGTTTTCCTGTGCTTCTGTTTCTCTGTGGCTATTTCTTCTACGAAGCACGCAATGCGTCAATAATCTTGAACCGAGACGCACGAATCGAGGGTAGCAGCGATCCAAATAAGCCAATGCCTGCGCCGAAGATTAGTGCCGATAGCATCAGGTCGGGCGTAACGCGAAAGTTAAAAGCTATTTCGCTAAACGTCGCGAAGTTGGATGTCCCCGTCGAAACAAAGTTCAGCGGCAAGGCGAGCAGGATGCCGATCCCCGCCCCGATAATGGCGATAGCAATTGATTCCAA
>JACDEG010000787.1 GCA_013816505.1 Pyrinomonadaceae bacterium
GCGCGGTCGTCTCGCCGGGATCGAGATGGTGAGCTACACTACCGGGCCGCTGCTCGGCAACGCGGAAGCAGGACTTGCCGCCAGCCTGTTCAGCGTCCGCACCTCGATCATCTCCGGCGGGGTGATGTGCGTTGTCGGAACGGGGCTACTGGCGCTCGCGCTGCCCGCCTTTATCCGCTACCACGGGCGCGAAGGTCTGGCGCGCAAACGGGTGGAAGAAGCGGCCAGAGTCGCGACGTTAGAAGCGAATTGAACGACAATTATGTAATCAAAATTACAGGCACCACATGAAATCCATTGAATCATTGCGTCAGCTTTTCGCCTTCAACGAATGGGCGAATCGTCGCATCCTCGACTCTTTTAATGATGCGTCGCCGCAAAGCCCGCAGGCTCTTCGCGCGTTCGCGCACCTGCTGATTGCTGAAAAGATGTGGCTGGTGCGCCTGCTGAGGAATGAAGACACGACCGGCTTTGACTTCTGGCAAGCTTCGACGCTTGACGAGTGCGAGGCTTTGGCGGAAGAGAACCGGCGGGCGTATACGGAACTGTTCAGGGGTTTGACCGAAGAAGGTCTCGACCGAGTCGCGACCTACAAAAACAGCAAGGGCGTCGAGTACCGCACGTCCTTTCGCGACATTCTGACGCACGTTCTGTTTCATTCGACGTACCATCGCGGTCAGGTCGCAATGGCCGTGCGGGCGGAGGGCACAGAACCCGCCTACACTGACTACATCGCTTTCGTGCGTGAGAATGAAAATCCACGCGGCGCGTAGGGTCCCGTGATAGCACGCTGAATCCGTAGCGTCGGCAAACATACTTTTATCAACCAGGAGAGAAGATGAAACACGCGAGAACTTTCTTCATATTCCTCTTTTTGCTCGTCCCCTTCACCGCTTTCGGACAGTCTTCCGCCGCTGTCCAGGTTAAATCAGAATCAGCGTCGAGTAAGACGGAGACGGTGCAGTTCGAGAGCAAGCTGGCCGGCATGAAGCTTCCCTACAACGTCGTGCTGCCGCCGGACTACGCGCAGGGTGCGGCGCACGGGACGCGCTACCCCGTCCTGTATCTGCTGCACGGATTGACCGGGCACTACTCTGACTGGCTCGCGAAATCGAAACTGGCCGAGCACGCCGCGCGGCACCACTTCATTATCATCACGCCGGAAGGCAACAACGGCTGGTACACCGATAGCCCGGTCGCGCCGACCGACAAGTACGAGACGTATATTATTCAGGAGTTGATCCCCGATGTGCAGCGGCGTTTTCGCGCGATTGAAGCGCGCGAGGGTCGCGCCGTCGCCGGGCTTTCGATGGGCGGCTACGGCGCGCTGAAGTTCGGATTGAAGCATCCGCAGATGTTTACCCTCGCGGCCTCGCTGAGCGGCGCGCTCGGGCCGACCGCGTGGGACCCTGATGCGCCGCAGACTCCCGCATGGGTGAAGCCGTCCATCGTGCGCGCTTATGGCAAAATGGATGACCCCGTGCGCCCCGCGAATGACATCTTCAAGATCGTCCGCGAGTTGTCGGCGGAGCGCTTCGCGTCGCTGCCTTTCATCTACCTCGACTGCGGCACAGAGGATTTTCTGATTGAGTCAAATCGCCAGATGGCCGCGCTGCTGACCGAGCGCAAGATTCCGCACGAGTACCGGCAACTCCCCGGCAAGCACGACTGGCCGTACTGGGATCGGCAGGTTCAAGAGGTTCTGCGGCTCTCCGCCGGCAAGCTGAGCGCGCCGCAGATGGCGAAGGCGGCGAGTGCGACATCGAAGTAACCGGACAGCCCGCCCAGACGGAGGTCGTCCGTATCCTCAAAAAGTAATAACCACCAACGCCGGGACGAGACGCCCACGGTGCTGAACTCGAACGTGCATCGCGCTGAAAGTCCTGCTCGATGAAGTCGCCTCCGACGCGTCACGGATAAGTCGCTTGGCTCATGTACTGTCAGACTGCGAACCTTTTTGAAGCAAACACATCCGCTGGAGGATCACTGGTGTAAATCGCTTAGCGTTGGTCATCACTTCAAAGGTCGCTACGTAGCGGTCGAGATACTTCT
>JACDEG010000359.1 GCA_013816505.1 Pyrinomonadaceae bacterium
CTGTAGCAGCATAGGTCCGGCCCCAGTTATTTTCACAGCAGACGATACATCTGTTTGCCGCAACTGCGTTGGTGTCTGTCCGATGTCGATCCCGCTGACGAAAGCAATCTACGAAGAGAACCGCGAAACGATCATCCACGGATTGCGCTGCTTCGTAGACGGCATAACTCTTATCAGCGACCTCACATGAATGCCGGCTTTCCGCCAAGGCTTCTTCGTCAACGTGGAAAAGACGACCCCGTTTTTTCCGATTGCGACCATTCGTTGATTCATTCTCTCGTCTTCAATACATAAGCTCGCCCACCACCCCGCCCCGCAACAAAGCTGTCGCCAGCCGAGTTGTCATCAGATACGCGCCTCAATCTTTCACGACCACTCGCCAAAATGCTCGCGCAAATTGCGGGGGGAAGTCCGTCCCGTATGGCGAGCCGTAAGGTAACCTCTAGCGCCGCTGCTTCCTGCAGCGACGACCGCCTCGACTCCGCTCGTGGGACTTATCCAAGTCCGCTCATAACCGAAGGGGCATTGCGCCCCCGTTCGGATCACCACAAAGTCTTACTTACCCCCGCCGCAAACGGATGGAGCACCCCGAAACACTCACTCATCACCGAAACACACTCACATACGGAGGATTATTATGAGGAAATTTCTGATCATCTCGCTGGCCTTCGCCATCGTCGCGCCGGCCGCCTTTCAACCATTCGCGTCCGCAGGAGCGGAGACAACCATTTCACAGGCTGACCGGAAAATTCTGGAAACCGCGGCGCGGAGCCGCCGTCTTAAACCCGGCGACCTGACGGTCGTGCGCAGCTCGACGGTCAGACTGCCTCTGATCGGGCGCACCGCCCTCGCGGCCAAAGTCCTCGACCGCACAAACAACGACACCTTCCCCATCGCGCTCGACGAAAACGATAACGAAGTGGACCTCAACGGCCTCCGGCAAGCTGAAGAGACCGCTTACACCGCCAAGTACGGTAAGCTCGACCCGTCCCTCTATGACAAGGTGCAGGCGCAGCGACCCGAAGAGCGCATCAAAGTCGCCGTCTGGTTGAAGCTTGATGACGATCTTGCGCAGAATGACGTCAGAGACGGCAACCCCGACCTGACGGAACAGGAGGTCGAGTCCATGATCGCGCAGCGCGAAGATCGGCTCAAGAAAGCGATTGAGGTCGCCGCCGAACGATTTAAAGCGGACCTCGAAAGGTCGGCGCTGCGGGTCGATGAAGTAAGCCCGACATCTCCGATTGTATACGTGATGCTCCCGGTGCGGGATCTAACCACCATCGCGCAGCGGGCCGACGTGCATCGCATCTACTCCGCAGAGAATAAATATGAGGATTATCTGAACGTCGCCGCCGATACCATCAATGCCGATGTTTTGTGGAACTCGTACGGCATCACAGGGTCAGGCGTCAACGTGGCAATCGTTGAAGACAGTCGGGTTGATTTCGATAACAACTGTCTCGGCATTAACCTCGGAACGCGAGTGCCGGGCGATGGCAATGTCGATCAGCACGCCACCACGACAGCCGGTATGGTGGCGAGCACAAACGCGACCCACCGCGGGGTCGCCAACGGCGCTGGGGTCTACAGCGCCAACGGCACGACCTACTCCGACTCCAACATGTCGGCGGCACTCGACGCGGCGGCTACCAATACACACATCCAGAACAACAGTTGGGGGCCGGGATGCGGCAGCGCCGATGGCAGCATGAACGTTCACGCGCGGCACGCCGACTACATCGTCCGCTACCGTTGGGATACGGTGGTGGCGGCGGCCGGCAATAACGGCGACTGCGCCGGATTTGAATATGTCGCCGGGGTCGGCGCCGGATACAACACCATTGCCGTCGGCGCTTTCGACGACCATGGAACAGCGGGCTGGAGCGATGACACGATGGCTAGCTTTTCGAGCTACTTAGACCCGACCTCGCCGCACAGCGACCGACAGAAACCTGATGTCGCCGCGCCCGGTGTGAGCATCTCCAGCCTCTTGATGGCTTCCCCCGGCACCTGCCCGACCGGCAACGTAGGGGACGGAACCAGCTACGCTTCGCCGATGGTCGCGGGCGTGGCGGCGCTGCTGATGGAGGCCCGGTCCAGCTTGAGGGTCTACCCGGAGGCGGTCAAGGCCCTAATCCTCGCCGGGGCGACGAACAACATTGAGGGCAGCTCGAACCTCAGCGAGTTTGACGGCGCCGGCGGCGTCAACGCCAGCCCCTCTTATATCAGTGCAGTCAATGACCGATACCGTTGGTTGTACATGACCCCGTCGTCGTTCGACGCGAGCGGGTATTATACGATCAACTTGGGGACGATTCAGGCCGGCACCCGCGTCAAGGCGGCGCTGGCGTGGGACTCCAACCCGACGAGCAATTATTCGTCCGATCCGCTCAACGCAGACCTTGACCTTAACATCACGGGTCCGGGGTTCAATCAGTGGTCCTCAAGTTGGGACAACAGTGCGGAGGCCCTCGACTTCCAAGCTCCCACCACCGGCACTTACACGCTGCGCATCAGGAATTGGCGGTTCGACGGGACGAATGAATATGTCGGTGTGGCTTGGACACTTGCCAGACCGTTCATCTTTCCATTCCCGTTCCCCACGCCTATCGTGATTGGTTCGTCGACCGCGCCGCGAGAGCTTCAGTAAAATAAGCTCCCCGCGGACTGGTATCAATACGCCTCAAGCTTCGAGAGGCGTGCGGCGGTGCCTCGCTTCAACGTCTGAGGCGCAACGCGGGCAAGGAGGTTGTGAGGTCGGTGCGAGCAAGTCTTGCTCGCACCGACCTCAGATCACACAGACCTTTTTACAATGTGAAGGGCGTCTGCCCGTGAAGGCGTACATCGGCGATCTGTCGCAGAAATTACCATCAAAGGCGTTGCGCTCTTCCAGGCTGCTTCCGCCGGCTCAAGTTCACAGGGATGGAGTTTGAGGTAACTGATGACTTCTGCATTCATCTTTTCGATTTCGGCGAGATAACTGTTTGAATACAGGCGATACTCTTCGGGGGCGGGTGTGGCGGCGCGCATCTGGGACAGAATCCGGTAGCAGAAGGCGATGCGCCCCTCTCTCTCTCTGCGTCCCTTGCTGTTCCTGGTCGTTTGCAATCATGTATCAGCCTCTGGAATTACTTCGACGATTCCACGCCAATCCTTTTACCTTTTTACTTCTTCAAATGCCGAGCACGTTGACGAGTTCCTGCACCGACGCCGCGCTCTTCTGTAAGGCGATGCGCTCTTCGGTCGTCAGGTTGATCTCGATGATCTGTTCCAGGCCGCGCGCGCCTAGTTTGCACGGCACGCCGACGTACAAGCCTTGAACCCCATACTCGCCTTCGAGGTAGGCGGCGCATGGCAGAATCTTTTTCTTGTTCTTGAGAATCGCTTCCGTCATCTCGACCGCCGCCGCCGATGGCGCGTAGTAGGCCGAGCCGGTCTTCAGCAAGCCGACGATCTCCGCGCCGCCGCTCGCGGTGCGCTTCAAGATGGCGTCGATCTGTTCCTTCGACAGTAGTTCGGTGATGGGGATGCCGGCGCACGTCGAGTAGCGCGCGAGCGGCACCATCGTGTCGCCGTGACCACCGAGCACGAACGCGGTGACGTTTTCCACCGACACATCCAAAGCTTCGGCGAGGAAGCAGCGCATCCGCGCCGAGTCGAGCACGCCGGCCATGCCGATGACACGGTGCTTCGGGAACCCGGAGCGCTTGAAGGCGACCTGGCACATCGCGTCGAGCGGATTCGAGACGACGATCAAAATCGAATCGGGCGCGTACTTGACGACTTGATCGACGACGTTCGAAACGATCTCGGCGTTCGTCCGCAGCAGGTCGTCGCGGCTCATGCCCGGCTTACGCGCCAAGCCAGCGGTGATGATCACGACATCGGAATCCTTCGCGTCCTCGTAATTGTTTGTCGAGCCGACGAGTCGCACGTCGTAGCCTTCAATCGGCGCGGCCTGCGCGAGGTCGAGCGCTTTCCCCTGTGGCACGCCTTCCATAATGTCAACCAGCACCACATCGCCCAACTCTTTGCTCGCCAGCCAGTGCGCCGCCGTCGCGCCGACGTTCCCCGCGCCGACCACCGTAATCTTATTTCGCTTGCCCATCGTTTCTGCTCCTTTCCTCTCAAAACGGATGTTAGATGTCGGACGTCAGGCGCAGGAAACGGCCCAGCCTCCAGCACCTCACGTCTAACATCTATGGTTAACGGTTGATGAAAGAGCGCGAGTTTACGGCGCGTGTCTGACGAGTGTCAAGGCACTCTAAAATGGATGAGACACGAATCACACGAATGAAATGTTTGATTGATAACCCATGTCACAAACCATAGCCATCGTTTGCTCCTCACGTTGCTTCTAGTTCTACCCCGCCATGATATGTTTGGCTCCGATGTGGCTATCCGACTGGCTCCGCCGATGGTTCGTCCCCCACACGCCGCCCGCCGCGCGTGGCGCCCCTTCCCCGGAAGACTCTCACCACGACAGCACATACGATGACGACGCTACGGATGAAACCGAGATTGATCCTTTCAACCCGTTCACCGAACCAGTTCGCCTGGAGATTCGCGACGTCTTCGACCTCCACGCCATCGCGCCGCGCGAAGTCGAACTGGTCGTCGAGGAGTATCTCGTCGAAGCCCGGCGCGCTGGCTTTCGCGTGGTACGCATCATCCACGGCAAAGGTATCGGCGTGCAGCGCGAGACGGTGCGCACCGTCCTCGCACGCACGTCGTTCGTCGTACACTTCGCGGACGCGCCGCCCGACGCCGGAGGCTGGGGCGCAACCATCGCCCGCCTCTACGTCGAAGATGGATGAGCGCCGGGATGGTGATAAAAGTCTTGCGCGTCCATCGATTCCCGCCTACAATCCCGCTACTCTCGAACCACTCAGAACATTCAGACTGAAACTTTAGTGATGACCCGGACGCGATTGATGCCCCCCATCTTTGCGCACATCGACTGCAACAACTTCTACGTGTCGTGCGAGCAGACTTTCGACGCGCGGCTCGTCGGCCGACCGGTCATCGTGCTGTCGAACAACGACGGGTGCGTGATCGCGCGCTCCGAGGCCGCGAAACTGCTTGACGTGCGAATGGGCGTCCCGCTTTTTCAGATCGAAGATTTGGTGCAGCGTCATGCAATCGTTGTGCGGTCGTCGAACTACGCGCTGTACGGCGACATGTCGCAGCGCGTGATGCAGTGCCTCGACGACTTCTCGCCGCATGTCGAAGTCTACTCGATTGATGAAGCCTTTATCGACCTCTCGCACGTCCCGCCGAATCGCCTGACCGATGTGGGGCAGTTGCTTCGCGCCCGCGTGCGCAAATGGACGGGCCTGCCGGTGTCAGTCGGCGTGGCGGCTTCGAAGACGCTCGCGAAAATCGCCAACCGCCATGCGAAGCAGTCGCCGAAGACGAACGGTGTACTCAGTCTGGTCGACTCGCCGCACATCGACCTGGCGCTCGAACGCATCGCGGTCGCAGACGTGTGGGGCATCGGCCCAGCCTACGCTCACTGGCTGCGGCGGCGCGACATCACCACGGCGCGCGCCCTGCGCGACACGGACGAGCGCGAGATTCGGCGGCGGATGGGCGTCGTCGGGGTGCGCCTCGTGCGCGAGTTGCAAGGCACGTCCTGTCTGGCGCTTGAAGAATGCCCACCACCGCGCCACTCCGTCACCGTCTCGCGTTCGTTTCCGGGGCCGGTCGTGCTGCTTTCCGAGTTGCGCGAAGCCGTCGCCCTGTTCACCACCAGGGCGGCGGAAAAGCTCCGCCGGCGGAACCTGGCGGCGGGCGCGCTGACCGTCTTCGTGGCGACCGACCGATTCGGTCGCGGGCCGCAGTATCGTGCCTCGACGACCGTCGAGATAGCGCATCCGTCCGACGCGACGCCGGAGTTGTTGCGGGTTGCCTTACACTCGACCGAGGAGTTGTACCGCGTAGACTGCGAGTTCAAGAAAGCCGGCGTGGTCTGTACGGCGCTGGCGCCGACTGACACGCTGCCGGTGCGGCTGTGGAATCAGGAGAAATGGGATCGACTGCGCGGCGTGATGGAGGCGGTGGATGGCGTCAACGCGCGCTTCGGCCCAGACACGGTGAGATCGGCGGCAGTGGGTTATCAACAGACCTGGCGTACGCGCGTGGCTCACCGCAGCCCGCGCTACACGACCCACTGGGACGAACTGCTGTGCGTCGATTGAGTCGCATGGCGAAGAACTTGTTTGAAGCGTTGATTCGAGTCGTCAGTGCGACACCCTGTCAATCCCTCTGATGATGGAAAGGCTGCCGCTTGGTCTCAGGTGCTCGTTGCTCTTCGCGCGTCGTCCGAGTCATGCTTCCAGTGCAAACTCCCTTATGAAGTGGATTGAAGCAGGGCGGCGCGGATGTTATCTTCGGTCGCTGAATGAGAAACATTGACTGGTTTCCGCTGCTGCTGTCGTTGCGTGTGGCATTCATCGCGACCGTGCTGGTGGTAGTCGTTGGCGTCGCGCTGGCGTGGGT
>JACDEG010000360.1 GCA_013816505.1 Pyrinomonadaceae bacterium
TACTGGGTCGCGCGCGGCTACGAGTTTTGAGAGGTGAAGACGCCTGGGAGAGCAAAACCGAATATGTCAGGAGACGAGATGGGCAAACTGATTTCCGTCGAATCAAGCATGATTCAGGCTGTCAACTACGATTCTAAGACTCGCGTCCTCGAAGTTCTTTTCAACAGCGGTCGGACTTACTGCTATGAGGGGGTGCCGCCGAAAGTCTATAAAGAATTACTGGCGGCTGATTCAAAAGGGCGCTACATGCACTCGGAGATTATTGGTGCGTATCCTGATTATCAGGTTTCAGGTCGCAAGCGAAAGTAGCGTTTGGTTGCCATGTCTGAATCATCAAGCAGCTTTCGAAATTTCGCCGCGCGCCTGTTGGATTACGAAGGCGTGCTAGTGGAACACATCGAGCCTGAAGGGTTGGAACTGCTCGCGCCCGCGCCGGTGGCGAAAGTCTTGCACATTTCAGAACTCGCGCGACTCGGTTTCGCGGCGGAACTTCCGGCAAACGCCGAGCGGGTCGGTTTGGAGTCCGACTGGCTGGAACGGTTTGGACATTTGCTTGGCGCGCGTGGGCAGACGGCGCGCGTGGTGCTTCCAATCGCCCTGCCGCCGCTTACGAATGCCGAGCGTGTGGTCGAGCACACGGTCAACTTACAGAACGCCGTCTATCGCGTCGTCGGCGTGACGCCCGCGTGGACTCGTTATCTCATCATGCTGTTTCGCGTCACGGCCTTCTCTGACGAGAAGCGCGACGGCGTCATCAAACTCGGTTTCAATCTCGTCAACGGCAGTACGCTCGATGCGATTGTCGATGAGTTGCTCTCATCCGCGATTGAGACGGCGGGCATGAAGAAGTCGCCGCCGATGCCCGCGAGCCTGCCGCCTGGTTGGTCGCCGGTGCAATTGAAATCCCGCGTCGCGCGTGCGCTTCCCGAACGCGTCGAATCGCATCTCGCGCCATTTCTGAAAGGAATGCAGCGCCGTTTAGATCGTGACCTGCGGCGTGTGCATGGCTACTTCGATGATCTCCGCGCGGAATCCCTGCTCCGCCTGCAAAAACAACTCGCCGCCGAAAAAGAGACCGCGCGCGAGCGCCTGCGCCTTGAAGCGATTGCACGCGAGTACAAGGCGAAGGTCGCGGACTTACAGCAGAAGTATGCGTTGCGTGTGGATGTTGCATGGAGCCAGACGCTCGAAGTCGTGACGCCGGTGCAGCGCGTCGAAGTCTTAATCAAGCGGCGCAAAGGTGAGCGCCGGATCAGGCTGGACTGGAATCCGCTCGCGCGCAAGTTGGACGTTCCGCCCTGCGAATATAGCTACACACAGTCCCCGGTGCGTTTGGTCTGTGATGACAAGCTGCACCTCATCAGACCAGCGGCACATGCTCCTTGCGCGAGTTGTGATAAAGCCTATTGCCGCGCCTGTCACCCACTGCAATGTCCGAAGTGCCACCGGAAAGAAGGAGCAACTCCCGCTATTCAGTTTGGAGAAGACTGATGCCGATTGGCGAAGGAAGGGCGAATGATGAAGATCAAGATGATTTTGCCTGCGCTGACGGAAGCCAAGAGCCCGTTTTTCCGTCCCGTCAAATACTCACTCTTTCCGCCTCTGGGGCTTGCCACGCTGGCAGGCTACCTGTCTGAAGATGATGATGTGACGCTGCAAGACGAGCATGTTGAAACGCTCGACACGAGCGATGAGCCGGACTTGGTTGTCATTCAGGTTTACATTACCTCGGCACGACGCGCTTACGAACTTGCCGACCATTACCGTCGTCGCGGCAGTTTCGTCGCGCTCGGCGGCTTGCACGTCACATCCTTGCCTGACGAAGCCGCCGCGCACGCCGATGCGATTTTCTTAGGTCCCGGCGAGGATACGTTCCCCGCCTTCATCAAAGACTACCGCGCCGGACACCCGCAGAAAATCTACCGCTCGCAGGTTCGCACGCTCAAAGGTTTACCGCGCATTCGCCGCGACCTCATCAAGCGGCATCTGTACCTTGTGCCGAATTCGATTGTCGTTTCGCGCGGCTGCCCGCACTCGTGCGACTTCTGCTACAAAGAGGCATTCTTTGAAGGCGGCAAAGGTTTTTATACGCAGACAGTGGATGATGCGCTCGCCGAAATCGAACGCTTGCCAGGTCGTCATCTTTACTTCCTCGACGATCACTTGTTCGGGAATACGAAGTTCGCTGCCGCGCTTTTCGATGGCATGCATGGTATGAACCGTTTGTGGCAAGCCGCCGGAACCGTGCAGTCGGTGTTGCGTCCCGAACTGTTGGAGAAGGCAGTTAAATGTGGATTGCGAAGTTTGTTCGTCGGCTTCGAGACGTTAAGTCAAGACAACTTACGTGAGCAACGTAAGCCGCAGAATTTGAACCGCGATTATGGGGGGGCGATTGCACGCCTTCACGATTTAGGTGTGATGGTCAACGCGAGTTTCGTGTTCGGAATGGACGATGATGACGAGTCGGTGTTTGAGCGCACCGTCGAGTGGGCGGTTGCACAAGGTGTTGAAACGGCGACCTTTCACATCCTGACGCCGTATCCGGGAACGGCACTCTACGCACGTATGCAACAACAAGGTCGCTTGTTGCATAGCGATTGGAATTTGTATGACACGCGACACACCGTGTTTCGTCCCAGGCAGATGACGCCCGAAGCACTCGAAGCCGGCTACTGGCGTGCGTACAAACAATTCTATCAGTGGATGTCTATTTTACGCGGTGCACGCACGAAGCCTGATGTGATGAGCGCGGCGCGTCATGTCGCTTATGCCGGTGGGTGGAAAAAGTTCGAGCCGTTGTGGGATTGGGTGATACGCGCTCGTCGCATCTCGCACATGCTGCCCGTGCTCGAGGGCGTGCTCACAGGATTCGGCAAACACGATTCGGATGCGCCTTCTCCGCTGCCAAAACCGGCGACAGTTACGCCTTCAAGAAAAGCGGCGTTGAGCGAGATTCGCTAGTTAAGCTTGGTTGCCATCTGCTTCTTGTATCATCTGCCATTCGAGTCCGAAACGCTTGAGGTACTTACGCAAACGGTCGGCATCATTCGTCGTCTGCCGCGCCCCGCGCGAAGCGGTAAAGAGTCGCCGCCCGGTTTCGGACAACGTGCGCGACTGATGGCACACACGAAGCACCGCTTCAAGTTGCACGCGGTCAAACAGGTCGAGCCGCGCAAGTTGGTCTGCTTCAAGCAAGTGTGTGAGTAAATCGTCACACACGGAAACGCCCCCTTCCACCCCCGATTCTTGCCACGCATTCTTGAGACATTCGATTTCCTCTTCGACAAGTTCAACCGAGATTCTGCCATTTCGTGCGAGCGTCGCCATGCGCGTCACAGCGGCGTTCAAGTCGCGGAAGTTGCCATTCCAACTTGCCTGCCCTGAAGTCGCAAAGCGCATAAAAGCCGTGCGCGCTTCTTTGTTGAACGTCACCTGATTTCCGGCACGCTTCGCATAAACTTCAAGTTCATAATTCAAGTTCGGCTCGATGTCTTCGACGCGCTCACGCAGACCTGGCAGACGGAACGTCCACAAATTGATGCGCGCAAGCAAGTCTTCACGAAAAAACCCTTCACGCACCTTCAGGCTCAAGTCGCAATTCGTTCCGGCGATAAGCTGAAAATCGCTATGCGCTTCGCGGTCGCTGCCCAAAGGCAAAAAGGTTTTATCTTCCAACGCGCGCAACAGCATCGCCTGTTCGTCTCTGCCAACATCATCGCCACCGAAGACGGGGCGCTAATCAAAGCGTGGACGCGCGGCGTTCCCGTCGAAGCCGAAGCCGAAGCGCAACTCAAGAACGTCGCGTCACTGCCGTTTATTCACAAGTGGGTCGCCGCGATGCCGGATGTTCACTGGGGCATCGGCGCAACGGTAGGGAGCGTGATACCGACGAAGGGCGCAATTATTCCGGCGGCAGTTGGTGTGGATATTGGTTGCGGCGTAATGGCGGTGCATACGACTTTGAACGCACGCGACTTGCCCGATAACCTGCACGCTATCCGCACGGCGATTGAAGCGGCGGTTCCGCACGGGCGCACCGACCAGGGGCGCGAAACGGATCGCGGCGCGTGGGCTAATCCGCCCGCCGAGAATCTCGAAACGTGGGCAAGCTTGGACGAACGCTATAAGGCAATCGTCCACGCGCACCCGAAGATTGCACACAAACAGAGAGTCAATCATCTCGGCACTTTGGGAACTGGCAACCACTTCATCGAAGTCTGCCTTGATGAAGCGGAAGGTGTATGGCTGATGCTCCACAGCGGTTCGCGTGGCGTGGGAAACCGCATCGGCACATACTTCATTGAAATTGCGCGCGAAGAGATGCGCCGCTTCTTCATCAACCTGCCTGACCGCGACTTGGCTTATCTCGCCGAAGGCACACAGCACTTTAACGATTACGTCGAAGCCGTCAGTTGGGCGCAGGACTACGCGATGCAGAACCGTTCGTTGATGATGAATGCCGCCATCGAAGCCGTGCGCGCGTTCGGCGAAGTCCCGGAGTTTAACGCCTCCGTCGAAGTCGTCAACTGTCACCACAACTACGTCGCGCGCGAACACCACTACGGCGAAAACGTCATCATCACGCGCAAGGGCGCGGTGCGTGCGCGCAAAGGCGACATGGGAATTATACCGGGCAGCATGGGCGCGCGTTCCTACATCGTTCGCGGCTTAGGCAATCCTGAAAGTTTCGATTCATGCTCGCACGGTGCAGGACGCGCGATGTCACGCCGCGAAGCGAAACGCCGCTTCACGATTGAAGACCACGAACGCGCCACCGCAGGCGTGGAGTGTCGGAAGGATGCGGAGGTGATTGATGAAACTCCTGCCGCATACAAAAGCATCGAAAGTGTCATGGCTGCACAAAGCGACTTGGTTGAAATTGTGCATACTTTGCGGCAGGTGATTTGTGTGAAAGGATGAGGAATTGTAATGCCTGACTTCTTACCCAAAGATTTTCGGTTCAGCCATAACTTTGCATTCTTCCTTCACGACATGCTTGCCGGGATGATTGTCGAAGGCGAGAAGGCTGACATCTTTAACGTCAGCTTCAAGTTCCAGTCGGAAGATGAAGCGACAGCCTTTGGCAATCTTAATCATGAAGAGTTATGGGAGTGGCTTGCCACAAATGACAAGCTGTCTCACTACACTCTCATTTACAAACAAATTTGCCTCGCGTTGCTGTCTGATTTTTGCCACTTTGTTTATGAAGGACTGCAATGCTCGAAAAAGGGCAAACTATCTGTCGCCTACTCGCTACTCAGAAAGCCGTTCAAAGATAACCTGCTCATTTTCGAGTGGCTTCTTGCTGAGCCAGCAGATTTTATTGAAAAATTCTACAACGAAGACCCCTCAGTTTATGCTCCCCAAAAACTCTCTCCTGAGAGGAAGCTAAAACTTATAAGTGCTGCGTTGCAGAAAACAAATTCTTGCAAGTCCTTCGAGGCGGACTTCATTTACGACTTACGTGATAGCAGGACGGCACAATACGGTCTTGCTAGAGCATGGGATCAAGCGACACACTTAGTCACGACGTTTGAGCAGATAAAAACCACGCCTCAAAACTTCAACTTCGTTTTTCGTAATCACGAAGCAGAGTATAGTCAATGGCAAGGTCTATATACCTGCATACCATACCTACTCTTCTACACTGTCGGAGTAGTTGAAGCTGTGATTGCGACATTTGCAACGCGGGCAGATGCAGAAGGTGACATGTTTCCTACGCGGGCAGGCGTAGGATTTGCCCTTTGGACTAAGTCGGTGAGACGCGAAAAGAGCCAAAGTCTAGATTTTCTAATGGAGCCTTTGGATTGCCCATATTGCGACAAGAAAATAAGTTTTGGCTTGCGCAACATGAAGGCGCTTTATGAAAGAAGCGAAATCAAATGCTATTCATGTAAAGCAGTAGTATGCATTTAGGTTTTCAATGCTAATTATTGATGGTTCACAAGGAGAAGGCGGCGGGCAAATCTTGCGTACATCGCTCGCGCTCGCGCTTGTCACGGGCAAA
Source organism: Pyrinomonadaceae bacterium (assembly GCA_013816505.1). Classification (GTDB taxonomy): domain Bacteria; phylum Acidobacteriota; class Blastocatellia; order Pyrinomonadales; family Pyrinomonadaceae; genus JACDEG01. The sequence goes on from JACDEG010000360.1 coordinate 6,008, forward strand.
GCGTTTCGCATTGAGCGGATACGCGCGGGTCGTGAGAAACCAGGACTTTTGCGGCAACACTTGACCGCCGTGCTTGCCGCTTCGGAAGTCGGTGGAGCGCGAATCGAGGGCGCGAAGCTCGGCTCAAGCGAGTTGACGTTTGTGCCGCGAAGGTCAGGTGCGGGGCGACTCGCAGGTGGCGATTACCATTTCAGTATCGGCACGGCGGGCAGCACGTCGCTCGTGTTGCAGACTATCTTGCCCGCGCTCGCGTTGGCTGAAAATCCAAGCACCGTGACGCTTGAAGGCGGGACGCACAACCGGAATGCGCCGACGTTTGATTTTCTTGCGCGTGCGTATCTTCCGCTCGTCGAGCGGATGGGCGTCAGCGTTCGTGCCGAACTTGCGCGTCCCGGCTTCTATCCGGCAGGCGGTGGGTCAGTGTCCTTTCACGTCGAATCTGTGCGCGAACTCAAGCCGCTTGAACTGATGACGCGCGGCGCAATCATCCGCC